>NZ_JADEWV010000320.1 GCF_015207455.1 Microcoleus sp. LEGE 07076 | reverse complement strand
GAGGTCGTCACATATTTAGTAGACCTTCGCATTGCTGTTGCAAATCCCGATCGAAATGTGGTGGTGTGTGAATTTTCTAGGTACACGCAGTTACGAAATGGGGTATCTCCCACAAAGAATAGCCCAAACTGTAAACCAGGCAATAGGTAATATGGGCGATCGCCCTTTTCAAGCCAACAAAGACGGACAGGGCGATTTCCTACGGGATAGCTCGACTTCACGCACGAACAAGGCATTTTAGTTAATAGAGAGGAAAAATCATGAAAAGGCTCTCGCTCTTTAGTTTAATTGCGAGTTTGGCAATTTTAGGGATTGGAGCATTCATAAAGCCGCCACCTGCAAATGCTGAACCCGCACCTATTTTTAGACCACTGCTCCGGGATATTCAAACTCAACTCCCTAGAGGTATGGTGATGCGATTGCCCGCTTCTGTTCCCTATCGTTCTCTGCCCCCTGCTAATTCTAACAATACACTTTACCCCTATCTTTCTTCGAGAGGTGGTGAGTTGAGTATTCAACTATACTATCGACCTGGGTGTAGAGCAAATGCTTGTTTTGCAGGGGAATTTTGTGCGTCAAACTCAGACACACGCATGGCCGAGTTAGAAAAACAGGCTAAATAGCCGTGTGCTAATGCCGTTTCTGTAAATATCAAATCGGGAATTCAAGGTGTTTACACTAATATCAGATGCGGTGGAAGTGGTGACGGCAGTCAGACTATTTTCTGGAAACAGAACGGTCTAACTTTTTCGGCTCAGTTACGCGCTGCGGCTAACATCAAACAGGAACTGCTTGAAATTGCTACTTCGATGGCTAACGAGCCTCCGATTAAAAGTGTAAAATAAAAAATAAGGAGAGTATTTATGAAAGGGCGCTCGCCACTCACCATTACAATTAGTTTAGCTATTTTAGCTGCTACATCGTTACCCGTTGTTGCCCAATCTGTCCGATTCCCAACAGATGCAGAATTGCAAGAATTAATCGAGAAATTCCGCCGTTTTGCTGCTTCTCCCCCCGGTGGCGGTCGTGGATTGTATAGCACAGATCGGCGCGATCTCGTTCAGATTCGGCAATTAACATCCTTTGTAAAAGCTTGGTCGCAAATCGACACAGCAGCCGCACCTTTCCTCGGTCAATGGACGGCATTAGAAGAAACAAAAAGTATTTATCCATCAAATGTCAAAGGTCGCGTTTGCATTATTGACGGTTTTATTCCTAGTGAAAATAACATAGGATTTAGGTTCGGTATAGGAACTGTATCTAAGGGTAAAATCAAAACTGATAGCTACCTACTCATTAATGAAGGAAACTACCTGGGAGGCATATTTGTTTACAACAATGAACCAGGTATCTATGAATATGCTTGGCCAAAACCCCTGACAAATCCTTCTCAATTGATGCGGAACGTTCCCCCAGCTAAGAGAAACCAGTTGCTTCAACAGTTTAAAGAAGCAGGTTGTACAGATTCTTTCCCCAAAAGACAGTAAAATTATAGCGCTCGAATAATTCAAACAAGGAGAGTATTTATGAAAGGTCGATCCCAACTCAGTTTAATAGCAAGCTTGGCAATTTTGGGGGTTGGAGCATTAACTATAAATCCGCTTGCAATGGCGGAACCGGCAACTATCTTCAGACCGCTGATCCGGGATATTCAAGCTCAACTCCCTAGAGGTATGGTGATGCGATTGCCTGCTGTTATTCCCAACCCGCCAAGTGGCATACCTGGATATCGACCAACAATAATACCTTCTAACGATCGAGAAGGAGGATATTTTGCCATTGTATTAGTTACATCTAATTGTCCTGAAACGCGCCTTGTAGCCGTATGCGATACGGGACGTATTTTTGTTGAAAGACGTAATTCCAATACCAACCAGAGGCTTCGTGAAAATCAGCAACAAGGGAGTTCAATCAGCCTCAAAACAGAAGTTCGTGGCTTCTATCGTTCTTATATTCAGCCTAGCCGAGGACAAATGAACGAAATTATATGGGAACAAGACGGTATGATTTTCGGGGTCATGTCTCGCTCGATGTCTCAAGAGCAAGTAATCAATGTTGCTATTTCGATGGCGAATGAACTTCCCATTAAGGCTAAAAACTAAAAATAAGGAGAGGATAGATGAAATGTTAATCGTTATTCTCAGATTCAAAATGTTAGGTACGAGGCAGCAAAACTTATGAAATACAAATCGCTTTTAAGTTTAACGGTAAGTCTGGCAATTGCCGGATCGGGAGGATTCGTACCGATACCTGCAATTGCCGAAATAGACCCTGTATTCAAACCGATTCTTGGCGAAATCAAAAACAAACTCCCCAGCAACTTAGTCTTTCGGCTGCCAAGTCGCTTGCCAGGAGCTATTACTAGAGAAATGTCTCCCCAATTAACATTTGATGTTAACAGCGAACGCGCTTATCTTGCCCTCGAAGACAAGGACTGTCCTCCACGTTTTAGTAGGGGAGGAAGAGGTACAAGAGGATATAATCTAGTTTGCTTGCGTTTCTCAGTTGCCTCAAGTACCCTTGCATCGAAATATTATCAAGAGGATAGACAGCGGGGTTCGGGAGCAGATGCTATTGAACTATCTAGAAACCTGATTGGCTACCATTATCAAGGTACTGATTGGAATACGGTGTCATGGGTTCAAGACAATAATTATTTTAAAATATACTCTGGCACTGTTCGGCGCAATGAATTAATTGAGGTTGCTCGTTCGATGGTAGCTAAGTCTCAGGTGCTCGGCGGGCGAGTACAAAATGTTACTCAACAGCCAAAGTCTCAGCTTACAACTTGGAGAGAATTTGTAGAACAAGGTGGGGGACGCTACATCCAAGTTGATTATGACTTACCGCCAGAGTTTAGGAATGGTTATGTTTACTTTAATCAAGGAGCCAGTCTTATTACAGCTTACATTCTCAAGCAAGGTTTATCTAGCTACCCGCCTGTAAACGTTGGTGGACTTGGAGAAATTGACGTTACCAACGGCGATCGGTATGTACAATCGGGCAAAGCAATTGTGTTTAGCTGGAATTTAGGTAACTCTGGTTTAAGATTTGCCAATGACACTCAAATTAGATTCACCGAAAAAGGAACTGGTTGTTTTAGGGCTAACTGCCTCACAGCTCCTTTTATGACTAACGAACAAATCAGCCGTATTCTGCGTTCAAAAAAATTGATTCCACAAAAAAATTGAGGTAAATATGAAAAAGCGATCGCTGATTATTTTCATGGTTTTTTTGACCTTTTTGGGGATTGAAGTTTCCCCAACTCCTGCACAAAATCGTCAATTTTGTAAAAGAGGAGCGCTTGTCAATCCAGCCAGAGAAAGCAAAAAGATTAGGAACCCTGATTTTGGATTTGCGTTTGATATTCCAGCTAACTATACCAGTGAAACAAGTCGCAGTGATAATATCACCTACATACTTTTGTATAACCCTAACGAACAGGAATTAAATGCTTGCTGTAAGAAAAATAGGCAAATAGGTTGCGACGGCTATCCCTCATTGGTCACGGTGAAAATAGAGCCTGCCAAGTCTGACACTCGCCTGCTTCCCGAAGTTCGTGCGAACGAGCGATTTGAAAATATCAAACCAACAACCATTGCCAACCAGAAAGCAGTAGTTTACGTCAAAACGGACGTGACCAATGGCGTTAATACTTTTTTGACAGCTAGTTTCATGGCTCCTAATAGTAAGCACAAAATTACTGTTTCTGCTTTTAGTTACGAATCAACCATTAAACCAATTGATGAACGAGTGTTCCAGAGAGTTATATCCTCATTTGCTTTTGTTAAGTAATGCTACTTATTAATCCAACTCATGTTAATTGTGAACATAAAAATGTCAAAGTTAAATAGTTTCAGCAAATTCTTTACCTTCTTTGTTGGTACGGTGATTATTGTTTTATTTTGGGTAACATCAGCGAGCGGTCAAGTGCAACTAACAGAGAACTCGAAATTAGCAATTAATGGCATTGGCCCGATTAGACTAGGAATGACAGTTGATGAGGCGTCACGGGCTGCTGGAGTTAAGTTGGTTTTTGTAATGAACGGACCTGATGCGTACAGTTGCTCTTACTTTAAACCACAGGGAGAGCTAAAAGACATTGCATTTATGGTAGCAAAGGGACGCATTGCCAGAATTGATATTAGGGATAAGCGAATAACTACCATCAGAGGAGCTAGAATCGGGGATACTTTAGACCGAATTATTTCTCTATATCCAGGACAGATTCAAATAATTAAGGCTCCTCTCACGGCTAGGCCGGAGGGAAATCCGAAAAATCTGACGTTTGTCCCTAAAGATGATGCTGACAAAAACTACCGGATAATTTTTGAAAAGGTAAACAATCGTGTATATCGCTTCCGTTCAGGAAAACTTCCTGAAATTGAGTATATAGAAGGCTGTTTGTAATACTGATTGCCAAAATCTCAACCCCTTCACTGCCTGCTGCCTTTTGCTCAACAGTCCCCTTGACCCCGCTCAACCAGCTCATTAAGAAATGCCCCAAACCAATGCAGCAATGCAGTAAGTATGCGAGACTTTGGAGCGTCGGGTCGGGTATACACCAAGCATGAAGATTGAAGGCCACGGGCAAGCCAAAATCCTGACTCAAGAGGAAATCGAACTGTTGTTTAACGAGGGTTTGCAGACTCATCGCGATCGCGCCCTCTTCGGAATTTGCCTCTACGCCGCCTGCCGAGTTGCCGAAGCGTGCAGTTTGAAAGTCATCGATGTCTTTACCCCAGCGAATGTCATCCGCTCCGAAATGGTCATCCGCAAAGGCAACACCAAAGGCAAGCTCGGCACCCGCACTATCCCCATCATTC
>NZ_JADEWV010000319.1 GCF_015207455.1 Microcoleus sp. LEGE 07076 | reverse complement strand
ACTGATTCTCCGGGTCTCCCGAGGTTTCGCCCCAATACAACCGGGGTTTTAGCATCGCGACTTTGCAACAAAATCTCGATCGCCCTTCCGAGTTGCCAAATCCGCTGTTTCGAGATTGGATTGTAGACAGCGTAGGGTGCGTCGCCACCGACAATTCTCGCTACTAGCAACTATTACCCTGCGACGCACCCTACAACTGGTAATTTAGCGTTCATTGGTTGCGGGTTTTGTGAAGAAGATTTTTTAACCGCAGAGGGCGCAGAGGACGCAGAGAAGGAGAAGAGAGAGAAATCATTTAAACTTATTTCTCATACCTGCGCGGTGTGTATACCCAAACATCTCCAAACTTCCGAGGAATAATCCGAGTTTGACTGGAACCGATAATTACTAAGGTTCTCATATCCGCGTCTTCGGGTTGGAATTCGCCGAGGGTGCAAACGCGCACTGATTCTCCGGGTCTCCCGAGGTTTCGCCCCAATACAACTGGGGTTTTAGCATCGCGAGTTTCTAACAAAATCTCGATCGCCCTTCCGAGTTGCCAAATCCGCTGTTTCGAGATTGGATTGTAGAATGCCATAACTAAATCCGCCTTTGCAGCGGCCGAAATCCGCTGTTCTATGACCTCCCAGGGCTTGAGAATATCCGAAAGCGAAATCGCGCAAAAATCGTGTCCGAGGGGTGCTCCGATCGCAGCAGCGGCCGCCTGCATCGCGGAAATACCCGGTGCTACCCGAATGTCGATGCCTTCCCATTCGGGTTTAGCGTCAAAGTCGATCGCCTCAAACACTGCCGCAGCCATCGCAAAAATCCCCGGATCTCCCGATGAAACCACGGCGACGGATTTGCCGGATGCTGCTAAATCTAATGCAAAACGGGCGCGATCGATCTCTTGGCGGTTGTCGGAATCGTGCCTGTTTTGTCCTTCCCGCAGGGTGCCGGCTAAGTCGAGATAGAACTTGTAACCCACCCAATCCGTGGCTTCCCGCAGAATTTGTTTGACTTCCGGGGACATCCAGGGCGCGCCTCCGGGCCCGGTACCGACGATCGCCAGTTTGCCGCGGCTGATGCCGATCGCACTTGCATCGATCGGTTGGGTAGCAAGTGCGATCGCACAAGTGAAGGCGTTTGTGCGATCGTATCCGATTAACTGACTGTTTGCGCCCGCTGCTGTCAGGCTAATTTGGGCGGCGGTGACATCAAAACTGGAATTATATTGTATTAATTTAACTGTCTCGAATTCCACAAGTTCGGGAACATTCAACAAACAAACTGGCACTTTAAAAAATTGGCTAATTGCTTCTAAAATCGGATTTCCCATATCATTTTTTAAGGCAAAAAATCCGGCAACTGAGGCGGCTGCTACATCTGTGTTTTCTAAGATTTGCTGCACGTAGGAAATTGCTACTTCCGGCTCAACACAGGATAGATTTGTGAGTGCAAATGCTGCAATTTGCGGGTGGTAAACTAAACAATCGACGGTTGGTAAAACTGCTTTTTCGGTGACGAGTAGAGTTAATTTGGCATCGGGGGCGAGTGGCAAATTGCTCTCCCAAAGCCAGTTAGCAGCCCCTTCTAGCCGTACTTTCGCTCCGGCGAGCAAATTTGAAATAAAAGTCTTCGCATCCTCTGGATTCGCTAAATAATAGCCTTGGGGAGGACTCAGCAGCGCCGTCCGAAACCGGATATCTCCCGTCGTCGTGATGGCGGGTTGTACGCCGAGGGCTGCTGCAATTTCTCTGGCTAAGTCGTTGACTCCGTGTAAACCTCCTAGCAGCGGTACGACGGCGCTTCCATCTTCGGCGACTGCTAAGACTGGGGGTTCGGCGCGTTTGTCTGATAGCAGCGGGGCGAGGGTGCGGATGATGATTCCGGCGGCGCAGATGGCGATGATTGGGGTTTCTGTGGCGAATAATTCCCGCAATGTTTCGCCGAAGTTGCTAAAGTTGATGTCTGTGTCGGATGTGCGATCGACTAAACCGTAAATCTGGGAACCTGGGAAGACTGTGGAGATTGTTTTGGCGATCGCTAGGCTGTTTTGACCTAAGATAATTATGGCCGGAGTAACTCGAAGCATTTTATATTTTATATTTTATATTTTATGAGAATTGCGACGGAAAACTCTTTGATTCCCATACTATAGCGGTTCTCACAAAGGTTCGCGGACGTTGTTGGGCTTGGGCCATCTTGGTTTCAGCGGTTCTATAAGCTGTCAGTCATACCTCATCTTTTTGAGAAAGGCTATATGTAACTATCAACTATCAACTGTCAACTGTCAACTGTCAACTGTCAACTGCTATATTTCGAGGTTTGGCTGTGAAACGGATTGTGTTAATTGCAGGGTTTGAATCTTTCAATGCCGATTTGTACCGGAAAGCCGCCCAGTTGGCTGCTTTCCGGTGTCAGGATTTAGAAGTGCGGGTTTTTAGCGATCGCGCCCTTGCAGATGAACCCGACGCCGTAGCAGCCGCCCTCTCGAATGCTGATGTGTTTTTTGGGAGTTTGCTGTTTGATTACGATGCGGTAATGTGGCTGCGAGAAAGGGTGCAACATATTCCCATTCGCCTGGTTTTTGAGTCGGCTTTGGAATTAATGAGTCTCACTCAAATCGGCGCTTTTAAAATTGGCGACAAACCGAAAGGTATGCCGAAGCCGGTTAAGTTTATTTTGGATAAGTTCAGCAACGGGCGAGAAGAAGATAAACTCGCTGGTTACATCAGTTTTTTGAAGGTGGGGCCGAAGTTATTAAAATATGTGCCAGTGCAAAAAGTCCAAGATTTGCGAAATTGGCTAATTATTTATGGTTACTGGAATGCGGGCGGTACTGATAATGTTGTCTCGATGTTTTGGATTATTGCCCAAAAGTATTTAGGGCTGAAGGTTGCAGATATTCCACCTCCTGTGGAAACTCCCAATATGGGTTTGCTGCATCCAAATTATAACGGTTATTTTGAATCGCCTCGGCAATATTTGGATTGGTATCTCGGTAATCAAACAATTATATCTCGTAGGGTGCGGATCGATGAAAAATCTGCGAATCAACTCGACAATCTCCCAGCGACGCACCAGACAATCTCCAGACAAAATGATACAAAACCCGTTGTGGGCATTTTGCTTTACCGCAAGCACGTTGTCACCAAACAGCCTTATATTCCTCAATTAATTCGCTATTTTGAAGATGCGGGAATTATACCCCTACCGATTTTTATCAATGGCGTTGAAGGCCATGTGGCGGTGCGGGATTGGATGACTTCTGCTGCTGAAACTGTGCAGCGAAAACAAGGAAACGCCGCAACTCTTTCGCTTTCTCCAGATGCTGTGGAAGTTGATGCGATTGTTTCTACGATTGGCTTTCCGCTGGTGGGCGGGCCCGCTGGTTCGATGGAGGCTGGGCGTCAGGTGGAAGTTGCTAAGAAGATTCTGGCTGCTAAAAATGTACCTTATTTTGTGTCTGCGCCTCTGTTGATTCAGGATATCCATTCTTGGACTCGGCAGGGGATTGGTGGTTTGCAAAGTGTGGTATTGTATGCTTTGCCGGAGTTGGATGGCGCGATCGACCCTGTGCCTCTGGGCGGTTTGGTGGGTGAGGATATTTACCTGGTTCCCGATCGCGCCAAACGCCTCACAAGTAGAATTAACAATTGGGTGAAACTAGGTAAAACTCCCCCATCTGAAAGAAAAATTGCAATTATTTTATACGGGTTTCCTCCCGGTTACGGTGCGGCGGGTACGGCGGCTTTATTAAATGTACCGAAATCGCTGCTAAATTTCCTGCACAAACTTCAAGATGCAGGTTATACAGTTGGAGAAATTCCGGCTGACGGTGAGGAGTTAATTCGCATGGTGAAGGAGGCGGATGAAGTCACCGCCGATGCGGAGGGAATTCACCGCAATACAGTTAATGTCAAAACCCTGGAGAAGTGGCTGGGATACTTGTCAGCAAGTCGCATCGAAAAACAGTGGAAATCTCTAACTGGTACGGGCATTAAAACCGACGGCGACGAATTTCAAATCGGTGGCATTCAACTGGGGAATGTGTGGATAGGTTTGCAGCCACCGCTGGGAATTTCCGGCGATCCGATGCGCTTGATGTTCGATCGCGATTTGACGCCTCACCCGCAATACGCCGCTTTTTACAAGTGGCTGCAAAATGACTTCCAAGCTGATGCTGTAGTTCACTTCGGGATGCACGGAACTGTGGAATGGTTGCCCGGATCTCCTCTGGGAAATACTGGCTATTCTTGGTCAGATATTTTGTTGGGAAGTTTGCCGAATCTTTATATCTACGCCGCCAACAATCCGTCTGAATCGATGTTAGCAAAACGGCGCGGTTACGGTGTTTTAATTTCTCACAACGTGCCAGCCTACGGTCGCGCTGGCTTGTACAAGGAATTGATAACTTTGCGCGAGTTGATTGCGGAATATCGCGAGGATGCAGAAAAAAATTATCTGCTGAAAGAGGCTATTTGCAAGCAGATTTTAGATAGCGGTTTGGAGGCTGATTGTCCGTTTGATGATGCTCTAAAATTGGGGATTGCTTTTAGTTTTGAAAATCTGCGAATGTTTAGTGCTGATGCTTTTAACCGCTATTTGGTGAAGCTGTACGAGTATTTGCAGGTGGTGGAATGTCGCTTGTTTTCTTCGGGTTTGCACGTTTTGGGGGAACCGCCTAATTCTGAGGAAATGCGGGCTTATCTTGAGGCTTATTTTGGGGATAAGTTGTCACCAGAACAGCTAAAAGCTATTGTTTCCCAAACTAGCACGGGCAAGATGCCTGTGCCACAAGATGGGTTTGATGGGGTTTTTGAGGAAGGGTTGCTGGTTCGAGATTTGTTGTTACAAACGACGGATGAGTTGACTAATCTTTTGCGGGGCTTGAATGGGGAATATATTC
>NZ_JADEWV010000318.1 GCF_015207455.1 Microcoleus sp. LEGE 07076 | reverse complement strand
TAATTGTGGGATGGGCTCTATAGCCCGTCCTGGACGGGCTATAGAGCCCATCCCACAAGAACAATAAAAATGGTAAGTTATTTAATTCTCATTCCTAAGTTGACTATCGAAAACTCGGCAATTCAATTTCAGCGAGCGATCGACGTTTTTTAGCAGTCCGCAGCGGACTAGCAATCATCCCCAGCCAGTCGGGTTGTCCGACTGCTGTAGATGCAGCTTCACTCGATCGCCCTTCTTGAATACCAAAGGTTTCAACAGAATTCAAAATTTGAACCGCCCTAGCCAATTCTTGGCTGCCCGATTTGACAGCAGCAGTTTCCGGTTTTGACTCGGTTATCAGCAATTCAGGTTTCTCAACCGCAACCGCAGAGTCAGTCTCCGCCTCCTGCGTTTGATAGGTTTCCCTTTCTTCGTGCAATTGAATGCCCGATGCTTGTGCTAATTTGTTGAGTTCCTGATTGGCTGTGGATTCACGGTCGATCGCATCTTCAGCAGCCGCTACATCTGGATACTCTTCGGGATCTGACCAAGGTGTGACAGGAGAAGGGTTGAAGGCTGGCGGCAGCGGCGCTTGAGAGTTTTTCACCGCCGCGAGCAAGGATTCTAATTGCTTGTCGGCCAAATCCTCCCCACTCTCAGGCGGTTCGACAGTCGGCGACTTGTGCGGCATCTCCAGACTTCTTTCCAAGGCTGCTTTGAATTGCAAAGTGTGGCGCTGCTGGCGGTGCAAGCGCGATCGCAATTCTCGGCAAACATTTTCTGTGGCTACTAGCTGATGAAACTGTTCGTTGTAGCGCTGCACAGTAGACGCACATTCTCGCTCAACAACCGCTAGCCTAGTTTGGCTGGTTGCTAACTGACTGCTTAAACTCTCCACTAAAATTTCTTGACCCTGGAGGGTTTGATGGGAAACTTCCACTTTGCCAAACAGCCGCGTCAATTGTTCTTGAGTGTTTTCGAGTTCAGCAGTCCGCTGTTCTAGCAAGGTTTCGCGATCCTGCAAACTTTTTTGGGACTCTTCGAGGGCAGTTTCTAGCTGGGCGATGCGCTGCAAAAGGTCGCGGTTGCATTCGTGCAGCGCTTGCATCAGGGTGACTGGCGTCGATGCTTTGCCCTGACGCTGTTCGGCATTGCCGAGCAGATTTTTGAGATTTTCTGAAACCAAGGGCGATTGGGCCTCTGTCGGCTGTGTGTGAGATTGCAAATTGTTTGCGGAGGGTTTTGTGGGAATTGCATCTACGCTGAGCGCGTTCGGAAAATCTACTGTTTGCCAATCTTCTTCTGGCTGCTGGGGAACCGTTGCGGGAGGATTTGTCGGAGGGGGTGCGATCAGCTCAAAACCCCCTGGAGCAGCAAAATTTGACTGCAATGGTTCGGTATCCGATTGAACAGCAGGGTGTGATTGATGCTGATTAGCTCGACGATCAGCTTCTGACATGGCTTTTTATCCCAATAGTCACAGGGTCTGTGAAACAGTCTATCCTTATAGATTATCCAAAAGAAAGCCCCCAGTCATCAGTCATCAGTCACGAGTCATCGATCGCCAGTCACAAGCAACATTCTCCCAGTCTCCCGTTTCGGGCGATCGGCTAAGCCTTAGCAACTGCAAAATGTTTGTCAATAATCGCTGGAACTTCTGCTGGTGCAATGTGGCTGTAGCGAGTTTTGTCTGGCATCAAAACGATATTCGGCCCCGCTTTGCACTGTTTGAGACATCCAGTACCCTGAACTGTCACTTGCTCTTCTAAACCCCGCGAAGTTAAAGCATTTTCTAAAGCTTTACAGACTGCTGCGCCGCCGCGTTTTTGGCAGTCAGATTTTTGACATACTAATATTTTGGTTTGGGTTTTTGCCCGAGCTTTTGCAGTTTGATCTGTCGATCGAGTGCTGACTTCGGTTTTGCCACTGGCGCGATCGTCGGATGTCACCATCTCACAAGGTACGCTCGTGGAGTCTTGCTGTTCGGGCGATCGAGCGCTGTTACCCCCAGCCAGCGTCAAACTGCGAGCTTTAAGTTTTATCTTACCGTTTTTCAAATTGAGTTCTTTCTCGCCTGCAACTTGAACCCTCAACCCGGGTATCAAAACAGGCCCTAAAAATGACCGCAATTCCTTGCAAAGTTTCACTAAGTATTCTACTTGGCGATCGGTCTCAATTCGCAAATATTTAAGTTGGCAACCATCTTCAACAATCAGGCTGAGGATTTCTCCCTCTAAACTGAATTGAGAAAGTTGCTTGTGAGACTTAGGCATTGTGATAACTCCTTTAATTTTGTTAAATCCCGTACCGGGGGCGATGGAAGCCCGATCGCCTTTACCCGATTTGCCAGCAGCATTCGAGCAACTGCACCAGTTCGCGTCGCGGAGCGCTCAACTGCTTCAAAACGCTCGCTAGTTGAGCAGCTTGTTTGGCGGTGCTAATTTTTGCCCGCAGAGGTTGGTCTGCCTTGCACCAGCAGGGAATTTCTAATTCTTGCAAGCGTTGATAAACTTGCCACCTGTCTAGCCAACTGACTTGCACGATGTCACAGACTTCTAATTCTGGATCTGCTGGATTCATTTTTTTAGCAACAATAATCATTTGCATTTATTTTTGCTCTCGCTTGACCCCATTTTCGGGAAGCATTCAGAGCGAGCATCTTTTTATAGGATAATACAACTGCAAATAATTCTCAATAGATTTTGTAAAAAACTTTTTTACCGTACAAAGTCTTCCACTAGCGACCCAGACCCTGCTTGACTGGTAAATTTAGGGTGCTAGACTTAAATCTATTGGCAACAAAACCGCCTATTGAGAGGAGAACACGCATGACCAAGATTCAGAGTGCATTGAGACCGTTTGGCCACATAGCCGAAAACCCTATTTTACTCGAACATTCAGTCACAGCACCGATTTGTGAAGGGATGAACGCGCTGCTGGCCAGTTTTCAGGCTTTGTACCTGCAATATCAAAAACATCATTTTGTGGTAGAAGGGGCAGAATTCTACTCCTTGCACCAATTCTTTCAAGAAAGTTACGGAGAAGCTCAAGATAGCGTTCACGAATTGGGCGAACGGTTGAACGGGTTGGGCGGCATACCGGCGGCTAGTTTTAGCAAATTAGCTGAGTTGTGCTGTTTCGAGCCCGAAGCCGACGGCGTGTTTTCTTGCCGCCAAATGCTGGAACACGATTTAATTGCCGAACAAGCTATTATAGGTTTGCTGCGCCGTCAAGCAGGACAAGCTGAAAGTTTGGGCGATCGAGCTACGCGCTACCTCTACGAAAAAATCCTGCTGAAAACCGAAGAGCGAGCTTATCACATTTCCCACTTCCTCGCACCGGATACTTTGGTGCAGTTGAACTTGAATTAATAACCGGTTTGCAGTGAAGGAGGCGGTTGAAACCGCTCCTTGTCAAACAAAGTCTGCCTCCGCAGACTAAGAGTATATCTAAAAAAGCGCGATCGGCCCTTTAACCGATCGCGTTTTTTAGAATATAAAAAGGGCAAAACTGCGGTGGTGCCAGTAAAAAAGGTGGAATTGGGGATAAATTAGCTCTTAGCCTTTTTCCTTCTATTGCCAACCGCCAATTTAGTGCCCAGCAGCCATAAAGCAGTACCAGCAACGGTTGCAGGCTCTGGAACGGGTTCTGGTTCAACAGCAGTAACTTTAGCAAAAAGCAAAGCTTGATTCGTTCCCCCTTCCTGAGAGATAAACTGATTGATAGGCGCGCCGCCTGGAGTCAGGCTGAAACCTAACAAATGTAAAGTGTAATCAATTCCGGCGATTGAAAACTGATTCAACAGTGAAGTTTCAGAGATAGAAATTTTGTCGGCACAAGGAGTGATGCTGAAATAAGCGCAATTACCCAATTGATTCGGAGTTTCGTCAATCTGCAAGTTTAAATTAAAAGATTGAGTCGCAACCGGATTGTCAAAGTTTAAATTGAGGCTGAAATTAACTGCGGAAGCTGCTGTCCCGCCGAAAATACCATTGTTAAAATGACGCAGTTGCCCGACTTGGAATATTTCACCGAGTCCAAAAGTTGACGGGCCAACTCCAGTAAATCCCAGTCCGCTTTTTTGGCTTGTACTGTCGCCGTAAGCTGGGATGCCCCAGCGTACTTGGGTTTCGCTAGCGACAGTCTGGTAAACAATCCCGCTACCGCCCACAGTTTGGCTCCAACTGCCGGAAGACTGATTTAAGGATATGGCTCGGGCTTGAGGGACAATTCCAAATACTAAAGCTGCACTGGCGATCGATAATCTAAAAATATTAAACCCTGGTAAATTCACAGCAGCACCTTAACTTATTTGTGATCGCACTTATTTGAGATTACTAGATTGCCGATCGTGCCTCTATTTTAAATACCTCGCTTTACGAAATCTTTAAATTTACTCCCTTCTGAATTTTTAGATATACAAAAAACGCGATCGGCTGTTAAACCGACCGCTTTTTTTATACAATGTGTAGCAGCGCAGGCAGTTAAGGCGCTAAAGCATTGCCGCGCAGCAAACTGCCAATGGTTTTCGCAGTAATCTTCATTTGGATGAAAGGATTTGCCGGCACTACAGTCTTATACAAATAGCTATCGAATGTGAGTTTCTGCACGTCGCGATCGGCACACATTTCCACAAAAGCTTCGCGAGTAGCATCAGAACGGTAGAACACCCGCTGCAAAATGTCAAGCACTTTGTAAGTAATCCCGTAAGCCTTATCCCAGCGCTTCAGATAAAGCTTGATTTCCTGTTCAGTCGGAATGCGCGTGCCCTGCTGAGAAATCTCCACAATCGTTTCGGCGCACATCCGGCCGGATTTCGCAGCAAAATAGATACCTTCGCCCGAAGATTTGGTAACGTAACCGGCGGCATCGCCTACGAGAGCAACTCGGCCGACAACCCGGCGGGGACGCGGA
>NZ_JADEWV010000317.1 GCF_015207455.1 Microcoleus sp. LEGE 07076 | reverse complement strand
CTCCCAACCCCTATGCAATAAGTCATTCTTGATCAAAAATCTCCAATCGCCAATCGCAAATACTAAAATTTTGACTCAAAACCAGGTCGCTCGGCACAAGTCTTTACCTGCGATCGAGCAACGTACTTTTGATAAGACTCCTGGACGCACCGAAGGTCAACCACCCTGAAAAAATCGACGAAAATCCTTTTTGTTACCCGCAGCAAGACTAAAAAACTTGTTGCTCGATCAAAGTCGAAACTAAGGTTTGAACGTCTTGATGCGTCCAGGAATGGCAACTTTTCGGGCGATCGCTTTTATTGCTGGTGTTGGATGTAATTTTGCGACAGAGGAGTCCGTATCTCCGGCAGTAACTGTTCCGGTTTCGCGGTTCGGTGCTGCAAGTACCGCAACCCAAAAAAGCCAGCACTCAAAGCAACGGGCAACAAGCAAAGCGTCAGCGCCAGATATTTTTGCAATCCCGGTTTTTTTAACGCTTTCTGAGCCTGTTGTGGGGCAGGATTTGTGGCGATAACCGCAGACTCAGAATCGGCAATAGAGTTCGGTGAATTAGCAGCCGGTGGTCGATCGCTCGGGTTGGCCCAATCAGTACGATCTTTTAGTCGATCGGAACTATATTCCCAGACTTCGCCCTCATCACTGTCTGGCTCATCCAATTGATTGGCTGGCTTTGGCGGGTATTGGGCGATCGCCGAGAGCGAAGACGGCCCCTTCCATTCTGTACCCGACGCGCCCGCCGACGGCGTTCCCGACGCGATTATTTGCGCTCCTAGGACGGATGCGGCGCTTTGAGCAGGGGCCCCGGTCAGATAGCCGTCAAAGTCCGGATGCTGATAAAGAATCGGCAAAGCCCAGTATAACTGGTGAGAACCGTAGGCAGAAATTAGTCCGGCCCTGGCCCGACTCAGGCTGAGATCGACTGGATAGCCTTGATTGAGGTTGCGGTAAAACAGTCGCGTCAGAGTCAGGGCTACATCGTCGGGGATGCTTTCTGCCATTGCCAACACTGCTGGAATACCTCGCTTGACTAAAGCTTCGGTTAAGTTGCGTTCCGGGCTGTCCTCGGTAATGTCTGAGGGGTTGCCGTAAGCGCCGCGGCAGGAGTTGAACACAGCCATTTGAATGCCGTTGTTGACGAGCAATCCGGCTAAGTCGTCGCCGCTTAAGGTTTCGGTTAAGCCGGTGCGGCGGCTCACTAGATAGAGTTCGCCACCTCGGGAACCTAAGTTGCTGTGGCCTGCGTAGTGCAGAACTTGGTACTGTCCTTGTTCTAGGGCTTGGGTAAGCTGTTCTCGATCGGGATGTTCGAGAATAGTCAGTTGAATTTCCGGAGAATGGGGGCTGTTTTTGAGGGGGTGGCCGCTGCGGTTTTGCAGTTCTTGTTGCAGGTGGAGCACTTCTCGCGAAAGCTGCAAGTTGTCTCGATCGCTGGGAGAGGCGATCGCCATTAAAATTTTTAGTGGCCCACCGCTGGGCAGTATCCGGGTTTGTTTGAACAAACTTGTACCAGGTTGGTAGCGGGAAAATACGACATCGGTGCCTGTTGCCAAAGGGCGATCGCCCGCGTGCAGAACTTCCCACGGCAGCCGCGGCAAGTGCCTGCCTTTGAGTCCGAGCCGCAGTTGCAGCAATTCTCGGCGGTGCTGAGCGATGCCTTGAGCGCAAGTCCAACTATCGCGCAAGTTTCCTTGAAATAGCCCGCTGTATAACTGTTGCCCGAGTGCTACTAAATTCGGCGCTGAGTGTTTTCCCGATCGCGACATTCCCCGATCGGCCGTACCAGTTCCCTGGAGCAAGCCCACCAAAGGGTCGTTCATCAGTTGAGCAGACAGTGCCAGCCATTCGTCGATCGGCCAGCGGACTTGTTGTTCTGCCAAAGGTACACCGGGTGCAACCTTTTCTGTCCGCACTAGATATTCATCGTCCCCAACTGGGGTGACTGAGAGTTTAAATTCCTGGCTCACCGATTTAGCGCCCTCCCGCCTCAATTCTGAATTTCCCTGCGTTTTTGCACCTAGCAATAGCGACCCACCAACTGATTTTTACTCTTTGAATGAAACTTTTTGAATGCGCTTCCCCCGATCGGGCGAGCGCTGGGCTCAAATATATTTGTTCAAACACTTTGAGGGTATAAAACTTGTACTTTAATAACAGTTTATTAGTTTTAATTGCCCTGTGGCTAAGTGAAACCGGAATTTTCTCCAATTTTGCTATTTTTGACATTTTGCACCTCTACCGCAGACCCCTTTACGTTCATCGGGAACTTGAGTTTTTCATTGCTGAGTAAAGTTAAATTGGAGGTACTTTACCAGGCGGATCTCTAGTTCTTATTAAGATTACTTCAGCTCGACCCAACCGGTTTCAGGGCAATATCAAAGGCAAAGTTAAGTAATTTTTTTTTGACCCCATCGCGCCCGAACTCTCCTTACCGCTTATCCTCTACCACCAACCCCCCATCTTAAATCTTGATTTTGTGTCAATTAATTAATTGGTCAGCTCGTAACCTCATCCGTAAGCCGGGAACCGTCATCTGTCAGTCGATCGGGGCATTGAAGATTGGGGCGTTGCAGATTTAGTTGCAGCTTTGAATTTGGGAGCTTGAACTTTCTTCTAAAACTTGGAGATGTCCGCGACAGCAGTGGTACGGTACTCGTTTTTGGGATGGATCGTCGCCGAGCGAGCGACTATCGATAATTCCTAATAGATGGTTGCTTTTTTACCCATTTTATGTTATTATGCTTTTGCCTATGTAACTGTCTTAATTAACTTAAAATTAAGTAAAAAAAATCAAGTTAATCAACGCATAATTTTTAACAATAAAATAACTCTAAAATTATTCCAGTCCTCTCAGACAACAATCATTTTTACGATCGAGAAAACCAACCCTCGTCAGTCGATTTGAGATTTGAGGCTTTCCCGAATTCCTGCCCGCCAAAGCCGATAAGGTGTTTTGGATATTTGCGGGAAAATGTAGATTTGGCTGCGCGGTAATGGGTAATGGCGAAAAAGGTAATTGGCGATCGAGCGACCTATTACTCATTACCTGCTACCTAGGGCCAGACATTAGATTAACTTATCACCCAACTTTCAGGAAAGGCTTTTTTTAAATCAGTCTTAAGATAGATGTGTTTTAGGTTAATATAGTACCTGCATTGAGCAACAGATTTTTTAAGTTCGCTCCGAGCGGATCGATCGAGATCGAATTGCCGAACCGAAAATTAAAACCAATATTTGCGGGAGCGAACTATCTAAATTTGTAATTAATCATCCGGAACTAAAATTAAAAGCGCGCCGTCACTGACACAAAGCATTCAAATCCTTAAGTCAGGTAAGGATTTGTCAGAGCTGGGAGTGTTACACAACTTCAATGCACCAGACTCGATCGCAGAAAAAGCCAGGGTAAATTTTGGGGGATAAAGGTTTTGGGTAGTTATCTAGGAGTTGTGAGTTGCAAGTTGAAATTCTGCTTAGTCACTGTAGAAATTACGTAGAAAATCTACGGTTAGACGCACTGCGGTGCAGCTTACTGTAGAAAATACGGAGAACATCAAAAGCGAGCAGCACTTCGGTGCAGCACTTGCGGTGTATGTGACGGCTGAATTATCTTTGTGCGTTATTGCCCAAAAGAAACTCGCAGCCTCAGCAAAATAAACTCTGGCATTTTTAATAGCATCTATAACAGAAAAGAGGAAAAGCAGCCTCTAGAGCAAAAAAATATGAAATTCTAATTTCTTGCTTTTGCTGCATCCTCCTAGCTGATAAACTGATTCTAACAATCACATATCTTTTGGAGAAAATAGTAACGATGGAAGAAGAAATGTTGTTGGAAAATGTATCGGGAACACTTTTTCCCGATCGAGATATATCACAAATTTCTGACACGACAGAAACCAGTTTGTTTGCACCGATCGCCCTCGATGACGAGGAACCAGAGTTCGGACTTTCCGCCGGCGAGATCGATCGACTAGCGACTTTCCGCAGCGCCGCCGCGATCGAATCTGATAGCGACTTAGCCAAGTTAATTGACGATGCGATCGCACAAAACACCAGTAGCAGCAGTAACGGTCAAGTTCCGAATCCGTCTAACGGCGTATCCGAAACAACTGCTGAGGAAAACAGCCCAACTGGTGAATTGAACGGCATCCCCGAAGAAAGTGCCGACAGCACAGATGACGGAGAAGATGGCAGGGTTCGCCAGACACTCGAAGGCACCGACGACGATGACTTAATTGTCGGCACCAGCGCCGACGAGGTGATATTCGGCAACAAAGGCCGAGACAGAATGAGAGGAAACGGCGGCAAAGATCGGCTTTACGGAGGTAAAGAAGACGATGACTGCGACGGTGGCGATGATGACGATGAAATCAGAGGCGATCGCGGTAACGATATTTGCGAGGGCGGCCAAGGCGACGACAAGGTTTATGGCGGCAAAGAAAACGATACTCTTTTTGGCGGCAGCGACCAAGATACCTGTTTTGGCGATGAGGGCGATGACTGGGTAAACGGCAACGAGGGAAATGATGACGTTGACGGCGGCGCAGGTAGCGATAGCGTGTACGGCGGCAAAGGCGACGACAAGTGCGAGGGCGGCGAAGGCAACGATACCGTCAGGGGCGATCGGGGCAACGACAACGTTAGCGGCGGCGACGGCAACGACAGCGTTAACGGCGGCAAAGATAACGATACCGTGATCGGCGGTGCAGGCAGCGACGTTTGCGATGGCGACGACGGCGACGATACCGTGATGGGCGGCACCGGAGACGATACCGTGATGGGCGGCGACGGCAATGACGCTTGTATGGGCGACGACGGCGACGATACCGTGATGGGCGGCAGCGGCGACGACACCTTGATGGGCGGCGACGGCAATGACGCTTGTATGGGCGACGACGGCGA
>NZ_JADEWV010000316.1 GCF_015207455.1 Microcoleus sp. LEGE 07076 | reverse complement strand
CCCATGCCCCATGCCCGATGAAGGTTTATTAATTACCAGAAACAAGTCCAGCGAAAACCTCTGTGTCCAAGTTTTAATGCGAGTTAAACAAAAAAATATTTTACAAAAATGAGATGCTCCCAGTCAAGCCTGAATATTTTCCGAATCTTGCCTCTCACCGCCAGCGGACGATCGCAATTTTAGTCCCCTTACCTACTTTAGAAGCAATCTCAAACTCGTGCATCAACCGCTTAGAACCGCCCAGCCCCAAGCCCAAACCGCGATCGGAAGTATAACCGTCAGTCATTGCCAATTCGATGTCTGGAATTCCCGGGCCATTGTCTTCAAATATCAGCCGCAGCCCTTGACGTTTCCCTGATTGGATCGTTTCGAGAGTTACTGTTCCCCCTTTGCCGTAGTCTACAGTATTGCGGGCGAGTTCGCTGGCTGCGGTAACGATTTTTGTTTGGTCTAGTAAGCCGAATCCCATTGCTACAGCCCAAGTTCGCACTTGCTGTCGGACTTGGACTATATCGGAGGACGATCGAATTTCTAATGTCTCGCGTTTTGACATGACGCCTGCTGTACCAAAATAGAAGTTCTCCACAAAACATAAGACTTACCCTGATCAACCAAGTTTCCCACCCTCAGAAATCTTGAGTTGGTCAACCAGCTATCTACAAACCGGGTTTATTTACTCCCTGTCCCTCAGCCGGGGGACAAGTTCTCGACTGCTAAAGCTTCCGCCTAGGTCGAAAAATCTAAGGATTTTCGCAACAAATTCATCCCCTTTTCAACGGTTAAAGCTGTGCGAACTCCTGTCAGAGAAAGCCCCAATTCAACGAGCGTGATTGCCACCGCTGGCTGCATCCCCACTACCACTGTTTCAGCATCTAATATTCGCGACATTGTAGCGATATTGTTAATAATGCGACCGATAAAAGAATCGACAATTTCCAGGGAAGAAATTTCGATTAACACACCTTTGACTCCGGTTTTTACTATCCGGTTTGTCAGGTCTTCTTGCAGCGTCATTGCCAAGCGATCGTGCATATCTACTTGGATTGTTACTAGCAGAAATTCTCCCATTTGCAAGATCGGAATCCGTTCCAACACTTCACCTCTATTTGAGTTTTTTATTGATTTTTAATGCCAGATTGCATTATTTTTTATTTTTCCTCATTGAGACTTTTTATAGTTAAACCTTGGCGCTGCAAAGCGACTTTAAAAGCATCTGCCAAAGTCGCTTTTGTCAGAATATCCTGCAAGTCAACTCCCAAATGAACTATGGTTTGAGCTATTTGCGGGCGAATGCCGCTGATGATGCACTCAGTACCCATGAGACGGGCGGCGGCGACGGTTTTTAATAAATGTTGAGCGACTAAAGTGTCAACAGTCGGCACGCCTGTAATGTCTAAAATTGCAAATTCTGAGCCGGTTTCCATGATTTCCTGCAACAGAGTTTCCATGACTATTTGAGTGCGGGCGCTGTCGAGTGTCCCGATCATGGGTAAAGCGAGAATTCCTTGCCAAAGTTTGACTACGGGTGTTGACAATTCGAGCATTTCTTGCTGCTGGCGTTCGATTACTTCTTCGCGAGCTTTGAGAAAGATTTCTGTCACCCACAGGCCTAGTTGGTCTAATAAGCTGGTGGAAAGCCAAAGTTTTTCGACAAGTGCGTCGCGGTTTTGTGTCAGTTCGTGACAAAGCCGATCGAACAATGGCTTTTTGAAGCATAAAATAAAACTGGCGATCTCTGAGGGGGTAAAGCCTCTCTGAACGCGCGATCGCGAAACTTCTGCTAGCAGCAGCCGCATATTTTCCCATTCGGGTGTCTGGATGTCGCTAAAGTTACCTTGCTGCAATGCTATTTGGAGCAGTTGCAGGAACTCTTGACACTCGGATCGCAATTCTTTGGCTCTCATTAAGTCGTCCCGCCGCAGCCCGCTATTTTGTAGTTCTTTGAGCCAGTCGGCTAGTAGCTCTGCTTTGTGTTTTTCGAGAATTTCCGCGATCGTGTTATTGCTTGTGAGTTCCATTAAAATTATCTCCTGCCTAGCCATTAAGATGAAGTTGTACGAGCAGCCACACTTTAGTATTTTTGATGGGGCAATTTATGAGTTTAACTCACTATTTGCTGTTTGCGATCCGGGGTTAAGCGCCTAAATGCAAAATGCGTTGGACGATGGCACTGGTAGAACTCAGAACTTCTATTTCGATCAAGGAAATCTTACCACCTGTGGCGATAACCGCCGGTGCTTCCGGCAGAGTTTCGAGTTGATAGTCGCCTCCTTTAACGTATATATCTGGCTTTAGGATATTTATCAGTTTAGTTGCTGTAATTTCGGAAAAAATTACTACCGCATCTACTGGTTTCAGGGCTGCCAATACTTCGGCTCGCTGATTTTCCGGTACGATCGGGCGGGGCGGCAATCCCGGCTGCTGCGGTTTGATAGTTTGCACGCTCTCGTCGCTATTTAAGCCCACTACGAGGGTGCGACCCAATTTTTTTGCAGCCTGCAAATAGCGGACGTGTCCGCAGTGCAAAATATCGAAGCACCCGTTAGTAAACACGATCGGACGCCAGTTATCGGCAGCGGATGCGATCGCCTCTTCAAGTTCTCTCAACGTGTAAACACCAGAAATCATTACATCCACCAGGAAGTTTGAACAGGAAGAAACAATCCTAGCAAAAACTGCGATGGCTTGCACCTTTGCGATTGCACAATCGAGCGATCGATCTACCAATCATTAATAGTGAGTAGTTAGGGCTTGTTGAAAAAGTCTTTTCGTTCAGGCCTTGAGTCAGGAGTTAGGAGTCAGAAGTCAGAAGTCAGAATTAGGGGATGTAAGAATAGTCAGTAATCGTTGAAAAAGATTGAATTTTGATAATCTAAAAGCTGATTTTTTGCATATTCTTTACTTTTACTCCCTCTCAATCCATTGAGGTATCTAAGTTTTTGGTTAAATCAGCAAGCCCTAGTTAGTAATTGGTAATTGGTCGCTACTCACTATTAAGCAACGAGCAATTAACAAGAATGTTCTGCGGATTCGGGAGCAGCGAAACAGTTGAAAATACAAAAAGACACCGACTAGTGTATCGGCAGCCAAAAAACGGATAGAAGCCCCCAACTTCAGTCGCGCTTGCCGAAAATATTCGAGTTTGGTGCGAGTGTCCCGATTGAATGCGAGAACAAATCTCTGATTGTTCAAGTTTTTAATGTCTAATCGACGCCGCGGCTGAGTCGCGAATCAAGGTAACAAAAGCTTAAAAATGTTGAGAAAAAAAATATTTATTCCAATATTCGGTTAGATTAATTACTACAGAAGGTGGTGGAGTTAGGAAGTTTTGTAGTGACAAAGGAAAACACTTTGAATAGGCACGTAGGGTAAAAGTGTGCACCCACGGTTTCGGATGGGAGGGGGAGTTTGGTAAAATTCCCTCGACCCTACCAACCTGGTAATATGTATTTAAACCCCCAAAAGATATCACCGCGCTCAAAAAGCAAAGGTGAGCGAGGCAAGGGAACCCTAGCAATAGGGATATTAAGGTCGTAATGTCTTAAGAATCCTCGTGCCCGATCGGTCGAGGAGTATCAATTAGTGCTGTTGACTCCCAAATCCTCTATCCCCTAACGGAATTCTATGCAGTTGCAGCGCCAATTTAGCGGACAACTGATCGCGATCGACACTAAAAGTGCGATCGCCAGCGGCGGTGAAGGTCGAATCTACCCGATCGCCCAAGACTCGTCCCTAGTAGCAAAAATCTACCACAAACCGACAGACGAAGACGGCGACAAACTCACAGTCATGTTCAGTATGCCGCCGGATGCGCCGATCGCCGAACCGGGACACGCTTCAATTGCTTGGCCGGTCGATTTGCTGCATACTGTGGGCGGGCGCGAAAAAATCGTCGGTTTTGTGATGCCGCGCGTCAAGAAAGTGCTGCCGATACACACTTTCTACACTCCCAAAACCAGGCGCGAACAAAAACCGCTATTTAGCTATCTTTACCTCCACCGAACTGCCCGAAATCTAGCCTCGGCTGTAAACGCCCTCCACGTCAGGGGTTACGTCATCGGCGACGTGAACGAGTCGAACATTCTGGTGACGGATACGGCTTTGGTAACGCTGGTAGACACCGATTCGTTTCAAGTGCGCGATCCTTATACGGGTTACGTCTACCGGTGTCCCGTGGGGAAGCCGGAGTTTACGCCGCCGGAATTGCAGGGACAGACTTTTCGGGATATCGATCGAGCTCCAGAGCACGATTTGTTTGGTTTAGCGGTATTAATTTTTCAATTGCTGATGGAAGGTACGCACCCGTTTGCGGGGGTTTATCTCGGTAGCGACGAACCGCCGTCTTTGGAGGCGAGAATTCGATCGGGCCATTTCCCCACCGGTACGAAGCGGATTCCTTACCGCCCAATGCCCGCTGCGCCTCCTTTGGAGATGCTGCATCCCCGGCTGCGACAGATGTTTGTGCGCTGTTTTGAGGAAGGACACGGCAATCCGGCGGCGCGCCCGGATGCGAAAACTTGGGTGAATGCGATTCGGGAAGCGGAAGATTCTCTGATTACTTGCAGCAAAAATACTCAGCACAAATACGGAAATCATCTGAGTCGGTGCCCTTGGTGCGATCGGGCAAAACTCCTCAAAGGCCGCGATCCGTTTCCTTCGCGCAGCGCAGTCAACAGCGGAGTGCACTTGCAGCCGGCCAAAGCCAAGCGTAAAAAGCCGCAGGCGCCGCCTGCTGCGAGTTCCCCGACACCGCGCCGCCAATATTCTTCGACCGGGCTGCCGCGCCAACTCGGCCAGTACGCAGTGCCGCTGCTACCGATGCCGATGTCTTCTCGAAGTCGGACTCCTGCGCCCAGGGCTCCGGTGGGCAACTTTGAGCGCATTGTTCGGGATGCTGCTTGGGGCGGTGTTTGGGGA
>NZ_JADEWV010000315.1 GCF_015207455.1 Microcoleus sp. LEGE 07076 | reverse complement strand
CACCATTGTCGAGGAACGTTCCAAGCGATTTGCCAAAGCCGCACCGTAAATCTTCTGGATCGAATTTAAAGTTTTGTATTGTTCTCCCGGTGGTAAGATGCAGCTACTGACTTCCAGACCCGCAGATTCCAGGGCTGCTGTTGCTGTTTCGCCGTACTGCCGAAAAATCGACTGATTTGAGACCAGCAGCACTTTTTTGCCTAAACTTAGATCGCCCATCAGGGTGCCGAGTTCGTCTAAACCGCCCGATCGCACGCAAACATTGTAAGATTGAGACCCCAAGTCAACTTTTATCACTGAGTGCATATTTATTGATTTTAGATATTAGATTTTAGATTATAGTTCTTAGTGTATGTCTTCTTATTGATTGTTTGGGAGAAATTGCAATGACTCTTACCGGAGCAATAGCTTATTTTGGGATTTTCGGCGGCATGGTCGGTTTGGCGACAGTGCTGATGTTTGGTCTGCGAGCTGTCAAACTCATCTAATTGACCGATGAGAATGTGAGAACCAGAACATTTGAATTCTGGTAAAAATACCGATCGGACGAAGTATTTGTGCAAAAAATCTCTAATTTTTCTGCGACGAGATTTAGCCTGCAAATGCTTCGGTCGATCGAAACCTTAGAGAATAAATTTCATAAATAATTAACCAGATTGGATCTAGAGCAGTTATCAAATTCCGTGAAGTACCTGCTGCTCCTTAATTACATGGGTTGCAGAGTCACAATCTCTCCAACATTTTTTACCGTTATTCAGATTTTTTGACCAGTATTTGTGAAAAAAAACTGGTGACGGCGGCTCATAAATAAGTGATAAAGTACGAATACGAGAAATCCTAGAAGACGTCATATTTCGCTAAAAAAAGTTATAAAGTTATATGGTTATTTGTGTAAATCAGTATGTAAGCTGTGGCAGCATTTAAATTCTATCTCTAAAAAAATCCAACTCTTGTGGGGAGTAGGGGTTGGGCGTCCCGCCCGCCCTGAATATACAATTCAAATGCGCGACAGCTTATGACGAAAAAATCATCTGGATTAGGAACATTCGGTGGTGTCTATACGCCCTCAGTTTTGACGATCCTGGGCGTAATTATGTATCTGCGCTTTGGTTGGGTTGTGGGGAATGTTGGTTTGGTGGGAACCTTGATTATCGTCACCCTCGCCACCAGCATTACCTTTTTAACCTCGCTTTCTATCAGCGCGATCGCCACAGATCGCGTCGTTAGGGTAGGCGGAGCCTACTACATGATCGGTCGTTCCCTAGGATTAGAAATTGGCGGTGCTGTGGGCATTCCCCTTTATCTTGCCCAAGCCCTCTCGGTAGCCCTCTACACGATCGGGTTTGCCGAAAGCGTTGTCGCCACATTCCCTCAACTCAATCAGTTGTACGTAGCATTGATTACAACGGTATTGGTAGCAGTATTGGCCTTGACTTCCGCAGAAATCGCCATTCGCGCTCAGTACGCAATTATGGCAGCGATCGTCCTTTCCTTGATCTCCCTTTTATTGGGCAACCCCCTAGAAATCCCCAACCCGCAGATGTTTCAAACTCCCGCTTCGGGAGAACCCTTTTGGACAGTATTTGCCGTATTTTTTCCCGCCGTGACAGGAATTATGGCCGGGGTGAGTATGTCGGGAGACTTGCGAGATCCGAGTCGATCGATCCCCGTAGGAACCCTAGCTGCCGTAGGGACAGGATATCTCATCTACATGGGATTACCCGTGATTCTGTCTATGCGAGCAGATACCCAGAGTCTGCTCGAAAATCCCCTGATCATGAAACAGATATCTCTGTGGGGGCCGGCAATTTTGTTCGGCGTGTGGGGAGCAACCTTGAGCAGCGCCCTGGGTAGCATTCTCGGCGCACCCCGCGTTTTGCAAGCGTTAGCTAGAGATGGGATCTTTCCTCGCTGGATGAGCTTTCTCGGCCAGGGAAGCGGCCCGAACGATGAGCCGCGCATCGGGACTGCGGTAACTCTGGGAATTGCAACCGCGACGGTTTGTATCGGCGAGCTAAACCTGATCGCCCCCGTCTTAACCATGTTTTTTCTCACCACTTATTTAGTCCTCAACGTCGCCGCCGGAATAGAAGGATTCTTGCAAAGTCCCTCGTTTCGCCCCACCTTTCGCGTCCATTGGTCTCTATCCCTATTGGGAGCTTTAGGCTGTTTGGGGGTGATGTTTTTAATTGATGCTGTAGCTACTGTGGTAGCCGCAATTATTGTCCTGGGAATCTACTTCTGGCTGCAACAGCGAGAATTGATGTCGGCATGGGGAGACGTGCGGCGGGGCGTTTGGCTGGCTGTGTTGCGCTTTTGCATATTTAAGTTGGGTACAGAAGAAGACACGAAAAACTGGCGACCCCATATTTTGGTACTATCCGGTGCGCCGACTAAACACTGGTCGTCGATCGAACTAGCTGATGCGTTTACCCACAACCGAGGACTAATTACGGTTGCCACCATTCTGCCCAGCGGCTCTCGGAATTTAGCCCAACAAACCCAGTTAGAAGCGACTATCCGGGATTATCTCGAACGCAGAGGCGTTCAAGCCCTTGTGCGCGTTTTAACGGCGACCGATCCCTTTGTAGGGGCCCAGCGGCTGGTTGAGTCATACGGATTGGGGTCTTTGGTTCCCAACACCATTCTTTTGGGGGATAGCGAAAGTGCAGAACGGCGCGAGCAATACTGCCAGAACATCGCAGCGATTCACCGGGCCGGCCGCAGTATCCTTATTTTGCGAGAAAATCCCGATCGCGGGTTTGGGGCGCGCCGCCGCATTGATGTCTGGTGGGGGGGAATGAAAGCTAACGGTAGTTTGATGCTATTGTTGGCCTATTTGTTACGCACAGAAATCGATTGGCGAGAATCTACGATTTATCTCAAATTAGTGGTAAAAAACCAAGATGCTGCTCGTTCGGCCGAAAGCAATCTCGCCCGCGCGATCGCAGATTTACGCATCGAAGCCCAGCCACAAGTCTTAGTAGCCGACGGCAGATCCTTCAATCAGATTCTCCACGATTCTTCGGAAAAAGCCGACCTAATTTTTTTAGGAATGGCTGTCCCCGGAGACATCCAAGATTACACTCAATACTACGAAAAATTGCAGACCAGAGCAACAGGATTACCCACAACTCTGTTTGTTTTGGCAGCTCCTGATTTTGCCTTTGAAGAAATCTTGAGTGATAGTGTTTGAACTCGCATTCCCTACCCCAAAGAATTTGCTGCGATTAATTTATTGTGGCTTAGCGCCGGACGCTAAGCCTCCGCCTATAACGGGACACCCTGCCCGTATTTAATCGGAATCTGAATTGTAAACTCCGTTAGTTTTCCGGGAGTTGAGGAAAAGTTTAGCTGACCGCGATGTTTTTCGCAAATAATGTGATAGCTAATAGACAAACCCATTCCTGTACCTTGACCGATATCTTTGGTGGTAAAAAAAGGATTGAATATTTGCCCTTGAATCGATTGCGGTATGCCGCATCCATTATCGGCGATCGCAATTTGAACAAATTGATTAACTATCGATGTCCGAACAGTAATCTGACCTAAAATTGTTTCAAATCCATCCGTATTTTGTTGGAAAATTTTTTCGTCAATTGCATCAATAGCATTGGCAATAATATTCATCACTGCTTGGTTCAATTCTGCTGCATTGCACTCAACTTTTGACAGCGATTCATACTCTTTGACGATCGAAATTTGCGGGCGGATGGAAGTAGCATTCAAGCGATGATTTAAAATTAATAAAGTGCTGTCAATTCCTTCGTGAATATCGACTTCTTTAAGCTCAGCTCGATCTAAACCAGAAAAGTTGCGTAACGACGATACAATATTTTTAATTCGGGTAGTACCGACATTCATAGAGTGTAATATTTTGGTAATATCTTGTTTGATAAAATCAAGATCGATCGCATCTAGTTCAGTTTGAATTTCAGTAGGAGGGTGGGGCAGGTATTTATGATAAAGCTGTATCAGGTGCAGTATTATTTGAGTATATTGTTCGATATATCTGAGGTTGCCGTCAATAAAACCAACCGGATTGTTAATTTCGTGGGCAATACCTGCCACTATTTGTCCTAAACTGGACATTTTCTCGCTCTGAATCAACTTCGCCTGGGTTCTTTGTAGCTCAATTAAGGTAGTCTCTGTTTCGATTTGAGCTTGACGGTAAACCTCTTGACTGACTCGTGTTGCTAATAATTGCTGGAATGTGTAGTGATAGATATTAACGCTAAGCAAAACAAATAGCGAACCCAGGCCAAATACTAAGCCAATCAAAATAGGAAGTAATTGCCACTGTTGATTAACAAGTAAAAACAACGCGAAACAATATCCAACTAGAAAAACACACATCAAAAACCGCAAATTTTTCCAAGCTAGGTATCCAGTTTCTTTTTTGAGTAAATCTAAGATTTTTTGAGTTTTGAAGATTGACAAGAGCATAAAAGCTGCTCCCAACGCAATCAGTAACAATGGAAAAATCAATAAGATATCGAGAGTCATAGAGGTTAATCAATCTGAAAAATAAATTTAACTTGCTTCTGTTTAAAATGATGCAATCTGGGATTTTGGGTAATTAGTAATCGAGGGCCTGTCACAGGCAGAGTTTAATTTTATGATAATTGTTATAGATACACTTGATGATATTTTGGTTTAAAGAAATAGCTATTAATAGTCAAGTTAGGTGTGTTCATCTCATCAGAGTAAAAACACTTCTTTTGACTCCTTCTTTCTTTCTCTTTTCTCCTGTCTCGCAGTCTCGGGCATTCAATTTCGAGCAGGGCTGCTTTCCGACAGAGATGCTCCCAGTTAGGTTGGCGATCGACACTCTGCTAAGCTTTGTTAAGTTAGCACATCGATCGAACACAATCATCTAATTTGTAACATTTGCTACACCTAACAAGCAAGCAGACTGAACATACAGCATCCAGAGATATGTAGCAATCCTCGCATTATTTGTGAATTTATTACTTTCTCCCCGCAGCTTCGGGGAGGGTTGGGG
>NZ_JADEWV010000035.1 GCF_015207455.1 Microcoleus sp. LEGE 07076 | reverse complement strand
CAATTATGTGTAAATTATTTAATTCGCGATCCTTACTTTCCCCCAAGGGTAGCAGAAAGCTGAAAATACTCGATCGCACTTTCTGCCCCCAGATTCTATGCTCCAAGCCAATTCAAAAATCAAAAATCTACTGTCTCACCATTACCGATCGCAAATGTTCGGAAATGCGATCGGCCTTTTTGCGGAAAACCGAATCCCCCACTTTCGAGAGCCAGAATATATTAAATACAGGTTGAGTCAAATGTTGCTCAGCCTCTAAAAATTAAGAGATTCGAGGTATCAATTATGGCACTTATTCGTTGGGAACCTATGCGGGAAATGGACTCCTTGCAGCGAGAAATGAATCGGTTGTTTGATAGCTTGACACCAGCGACCGATCGCGCATCTAACGGTGTAGCTTTTGTACCCCCCGCCGAAATCGATGAAACTCCAGAAGCCATCCATCTCAAGTTAGAAATTCCGGGCATGGAAGCTCAGGATTTGGACGTACAAGTAACCGCAGAAGCTGTGGCGATTAGTGGCGAACGGCGATCGGAAAACAAGACTGAAGAAAAAGGCATAACTCGCTCAGAGTTCCGCTACGGTTCCTTCCGCCGAGTGATTCCCCTACCCGCACGGGTACAAAATGACAGCGTAGAAGCTGATTACAAAAATGGAGTTTTGCACCTGAACTTGCCCAAAGCGGAAGCAGAAAAAAACCGCGTGGTTAAAGTACAAATCGGCGGTCAATAATTCTTTCTCACATTAGTTAGTTGATTAATAGGGGGACGCAATGCGCCCCCTATTTGCTTTGGGAATGGGGAATGGGGAATTGGGAATTGGGAATTGGGAATTGGGAATTGGGGAATTGGGGAATTGGTCATTGGTCATTGGTAGCCGTCTTTCCCACTCTCCTATTCTCCCACTCTTCCTTCTTCCTTCCATCCGTTAAATCCGCCCTTACGAATAGCCGAACATCCTTCTTCCTCTTCTCCAACTGTGCTAAACTCGAAAAAGCAATGCTTGGTGAGGAGAATTGCGTGCCGAGTCAGGGAGTTGGAGGAAATGGAATTGCATCAGAATTTGGAGACTTAACCGGGATGACTCGTCAAGAAGTCGATGACTTTGTGCGCGGACTGGGTGCAGAAATTAGAACAACTCAACGCGGTTATTTTGAATACGAATTTGCCGATCGTTCGCGAGTCCATATTCGTACTGATGGTGAAGTTGTACGCCCTCCAGCCCCAAAATACGGTTCAGATGGCCGAAGAATAAACAAAGGTTTGCGTCTTGACAAAGATGGCAACTTGGTGAAAACACGCCATGAATTTGGCAATCATATTTCTGGCACACACAATACTGGAGAAAAATTGAGAAATTAATATGGCTGATGATTACGAATTGCTTAACTTAGGTGGACTGACATCCCTGATCGCAAATGTCAATGTCTCTTTTTGGGGCAATGAAATTTTATTTGAATGTATTTACGATCCGACTGGCGAGCGATTGCCTTATAGCATAGTGTTTCATGACTGCCGAGACATCAGTTGGGAGGTTTTCCATCCTGAAGATGTCAAAGATCCTGAAGCTGACTTGATTGGCATTCATTTGGGTGAAAACGCGCACCGGAAAGCAGCTTTAATTCATACTGACATTTTTGAAGTTTCAATTTTGTACGGCAGTTTTAGCATTCACAAGGGAGAAAAATTAAATTTTCAAGATTTAGAAACTGAGGTTTTGGTATCACAACCGCAAGCAGTATTGTAGCAGTTTAAAAGTACCGCGCGGTTAAAGTGCAAAGTGGTTACTAATATTAGCTATGCTAACGGGTTTGTAGTGAGGACTTCAGTCCTCCTCAAAAAACTGAGGACTGAAGTCCTCACTACAAACCAATTACTACTTTTTTAACAAACACAGTAGGTATTGTTGCCCGCATCAGTTTACGATACTTAATAGAACTTTTTTGCCAGATGAGGTAACACAAAATGCCTGATATTGTTGATATTGCCGTAGGTGCAGGTTCCTTCCAAACCCTTGTAACGGCGGTGCAAGTAGCTAATTTAGTGGACGCACTCAAAAGTCCGGGCCCTTTTACCGTCTTTGCGCCAACTGACGATGCTTTTGCGAAATTGCCACCGGGAACCATTACTACCCTAGTGCAGAATGTACCCCAATTGAGTAGGATTTTGATGTTTCACGTCGTCTCTGGCAAGTTTATGAAGGCTGATTTGGCAAAACTCGGTTTTGTTACTTCCTTGGAAGGTTCGCCGATTAAGATTGATTGCTCGGACGGTTTTGAAGTGAAAAATGCTACTGTTGTCTCGGCAGATATCGAAGCTGACAACGGCGTGATTCACGTCATTGATAACGTGATTTTAATGGGTTAGGGTCGAAAATTTAATAACTTAAACACCTCCTACCGTCCTCTCTCCTGTAAGTTGCTTTCCTCGAAGGAGGCAGAGCCTCGCCTATCTGCATTACCAGGCAGAGCCTGGTAACGAGCAATCGCTTAAGTTATTAAATTTTCATTCCTTAGTTTTGCCGTCAATCGAAAATCTATTTTTATTTGGGATTTTCGATTGATTCGGAGGATTTTAAGTGTCGCAACGGGAGCGAGAGCTTGCATTGAGCAGTGTCGCTTTGCTCCCGATCGCGCTTTTGTTTTTTTTAGCCCTTGAAGGTAACATAAATATCAAAAAGTTGTCTTTTCGCCGGATCTATTTTAGAATAATTGTTTAAAAAACTTTGAAAATCAATAATTATAATATAAGGAAACCAGTATAGTGAGCTCTATGCAAATCCTCGCCGCCAGCCTCAAGGCAAAAGTCCGCCAGCGTACCTTGGAACTGCAAGTTCTCAACGAACTTACTCTGAAATTACAACTTGCTGGGACTGTTGATGAAATTTGGTCTGCGTGTATCGAACACATCGGGCGTCTGATGCCTGCTGAGGCGATCCTCTTCGTTGGCGTAGCCCCCGTAGGGGCTGGCTTTCCTTCGGATCGCTTCGCTAACGCTAACGCACTTTTGACGCTACCAGACGAGCGGCTGCTGTACCTCCAACCACCGTCACACCCCTTAACCGATGACACCGTGGCCAAAATTGCAGCCCGGTTGCAAGCGGCCGGAGCTGAATGGCTGGCGGGAAATCGGGACTGGGCGCACAACATCGCTTTGCCACCAATTGCTCAGTTTAAGTCGGTCTTGATGACACCGGCAAACCCGGATGAAAGTCAAGAATTGTTGGGAGTATTTTTCATCGGTGCAGAGCAGGCCGCTGCTTTTGATTTTGAACACCTTTGTTTGCTCCAAACAGTCGCTCAACTTTGTGCTAAATCGTTAATAATATTAGCAGCTAAAACTCCAGATTTCAAGGGGACAAGTAAAAATGTTTTTGCTCTCGATTCGGGAAATCAAGAACTGTTGCTGCAGGCTTTGATCGACGGTAATGCGGACATAGTTTATGTAAAAGATCGAAATTTTAGATATATTTTTGTTAATCAAAGTTTTGCGAAGTATTTAGAAAAAAATGTTGATGAAATTATCGGCAAAGATGATATTGAATTAGGTTTTTTAGAAACATCAGTATTTGGCGATCGCCTCCGCCTTGTTAGGGGCATCCGCGAGGACGATCGAGCTGCGCTCGCCGGGGAGACGGTTCGCAATCCCTATCAGCAAATCGCCTTTGCAGGCGGCAAACAGCACGTCTTTGACACGCAAAAACTGCCGCTGTGCGATGCCGGGGGCAATATATTTGCGGTTTTGGGTATTTCTCGGGAAGTTGCAGAATACTCCGCAGCAGATGAAGCCAGGAATCGAAGCCAAACCCAACTGCAAAAAATTACTGCTAGCGTACCGGGTACTGTATATCAAGTTGACTTGCATCCAGACGGTTCGATGGCCTTTTCGTTTGTCAGCGCCGGTTGTCGAGAATTGTATGAAATAGAGCCGGAGGCGGCTCAGCAGGAGATTAATGTGATTGTTGACATGATTCATCCCGAAGATAGAGATGATTTTGTCAATTCGGTGAGGCTTTCTGCTGAAAGTTTGCAGCCTTGGCGGTGGGAAGGAAGAATTGTCACTTTGTCGGGAAAACAGAAATGGGTGCAAGGGGATGCACAGCCGGAAATGCAAGCATCGGGACAGGTAGTTTACTACGGCTTGTTCACGGATATTAGCGATCGCAAACAAGCTGAGTTGAAACTGCAACTTTATCAAGAAATATTTTTAAAGTCTAACGATGCGATCGCCATTTTAGACCCCCAAGGCTATTATTTAGAAACAAATCAAGCTCACAGGGCTTTGCTGGGTTACAGTTCATCGAATTTGTGGGGAAAAACCCCTGCTGTTCACATGGGAGAACAGGTATTTGCGTCGGTGCTGCAAAGCTTGGGCGAAACAGGAAGTTATCGAGGCGAAATGACCTGTGTTAAGGCTTTACAATCGGGAGTTGTTGAGGTGGAACTTTCGGCTTTTGCGGTGCTCAACGATGCTGGGGATGTGGTTTGTTACGTCAGCGTCAAAAGGGAGATCGCCGAACGCAAGCGAGCTGAGGACAAACTCAAACTTTACCGAGAAATATTTTTAAACTCCAACGATGCGATCGTGATTATTGATGCTGACGGGTTTTTTCTTGAACAAAATCGCGCCCACCAATCGCTGCTAGAATACACAGACGCGGAATTAGAAGCAGAAGCGCCACCGCTGGTTGCGGGGGAGCGCTTTTCGGCAATTGCCAAAAGTTTAGCGAAAACAGGAACTTTTCGGGGCGAAATTACTAACTGTACTAAAAAAGGTCGCACGCTGGCGATCGATGTGGCGGCATCTTCTGTGATTAACAAAAGCGGCGATGTAATTTGTCACGTCTGCGTCAAGCGGGACATTACCGAACGCAAAAAAGGAGAAGAAGAACGGCAAAAATTTGTGTCGCTGATTGAAAATAGCAGCGATTTTATCAGTATGGCTACTCTCGAAGGTCAAACCCTGTTTGTGAACGCAGCCGGACGAAAAATGGTGGGTTTAGAAAATCTTTCGGAAGTGCTTTATACGGAAATATGGGATTATATCGGTCAAAGTTTAAAACAGGAATTTAATCAAGAGATTTTGCCAATAATTATCAGTCAGGGTCAGTGGCAAGGAGAAGGTCAAATGCAGCACTTGCTCACCGGAAAACCCATTGATGTGGTGATGAATGCTTTTCTGGTAAAGCATCCTAAAAGCAGCGAACCGCTCTGCTTTGCTGCGGTAATTCGCGATGTCACCGAACGCAAGAAAGCTGAGAGAATGCTGCGGGAACAGGCAGAACAAGAACGGCTGGTTTCGGCGATCGCCCAGCGAGTCCGGCAGTCTCTCAACCTCACTCAAACTCTCAGCACAGCCGTAGAAGAAGTGCGGCAGTTGCTGGAAACTGACCGCACGATAATTTATCGTTTTGATTCGGAAAAAACAGCGATTGTGGTTGTGGAATCTGTAGGCTCTGATTGGATGTCGCTGCTGGACAGAAAACTTCAAGAAGCATTTTTGGGAGAAAATTATGTATCGCTGTACCGCGCTGGAAAAATTCAAGCAATATCAGATATTTATACAGCAAGCTTGAGCGACTCCCACCGACATTTTTTGGTGACTTTGCAGGTAAGGGCTAATTTAGTTGTACCAATTTTTATCGGCGATGAAAATCAGGAGGCGATCGCAGAAAATTCGCCAAGAGAATTGCCGATCGGCAGTTTGGACAAGCGTCAAAATCGATTGTGGGGGTTGCTGGTGGCTCACCAGTGCAGCGGCCCGCGGGTTTGGACTGATTCTGAGGTGGATTTGCTGGGAAGGTTGAGCGTGCAGTTGGCGATCGCCATTCAGCAATCTACTCTTTTTGAACAAGCGCAGCAGGCCCGAGAAGCGGCCCTGGAAGCATCTCGAATGAAGTCGCTATTTTTAGCAAATATGAGTCACGAAATCCGCACTCCGATGAATGGAGTCATGGGGATGACTGATTTGCTGCTGAAAACAAATCTCACTCCCGAACAACTCGACTTTGTGCAGACGCTAAAAATCAGCAGCCAAAATTTGCTGTCGATCATTAACGATATTCTCGACCTCTCCAAACTTGAAGCAGGAGAAATGCGCTTGGAAACGATCGAATTCGACCTCAGTATCTGTCTGGATGAAGTGCTGGATTTGTTGGCAACTCCCGCACAAGCAAAAGGTATAGAATTGGTGGCGCTGATTGACACCGATGTGCCGCTGCAAATTAAAGGCGATGCAGCGAGATTGCGACAAATACTTACTAATTTAATCAACAATGCCATTAAGTTTACCGAAGCAGGAGAAGTAGTAATTGAGGTTTCTACTGGCAGGCTTCCGAGGGTGTTGTCAGCCAGCGATAGCAAAGTTTTAGAGAAGATTCAACCGTTAAAAGTCGGAAAAAGTCGGAAGCTATTCCTGCTGTTTAAAGTCAGAGATACAGGGATTGGGATTTCAATTGAAGACCAAAAAAAGCTGTTCCAATCTTTTACTCAGGTTGATGCTTCTACAACTAGAAAGTACGGCGGTACAGGTTTGGGTCTGGCTATTTCTAAGCAGTTGGTGGAGTTGATCGGGGGTCAAATCGGCGTGGAAAGCACGCCCGGTTCGGGATCGACTTTTTGGTTTTCTGTGCCGGCTGTTAAGGAAAATTTAACTGCTGCTGGGACAGCCTGCGAAGTAAATTTGCAAACGGTGCTGGCGGGGCGAAAAATGTTAGTTGCTAGCGATAAGCCGACATTGCGAAAAGTGCTGGTGAGAATGGCTGCTGTGTGGAAAATGGAAATTGAGGAGGTGGAAAACGGTTGGATGGCGATCGCATCTCTGTACAAAGCTGTCAGCGTTAATTGTCCTTACGATATTGTTTTGGTTGATATTCAGTTGCCGGAAATGGTGGCGGGAAGTATGGAACGCTTGATGATTGCTGAGCAGGCTATGCAGCAGACGCATTGGGTGGTGCTGACTTCAATTACTCAGATAGCGGAGGCGAAACGCTTGGTAGATATCGGTTTTAGCGGCTATTTAACTAAACCTGTGAAAGCTCACAGGCTGTTTGATTGCTTGGTGAATGCGATCGCCCCTAATGCTGCAATCGATCTGTCGCTGGCAAATCCCCCGCAAAATCAAGCTTCAGCTATTGACAACGGGAAGTTAGCTAGCTTAAAGATTTTGTTAGTTGAAGATACTCCGATCAATCAAAAAGTTGGTCTGAATCAACTCAAGGTTTTGGGATGCACGGCGGATGTGGCGAATAACGGCGCTGAAGCGCTATCTATGCTTGCTCTCAAAAAGTATGACATTGTGTTGATGGACTGTCAGATGCCGGTTTTGGACGGTTACGAAGCGACGCGCCAATTGCGCCGGATGGAAGCCGCAGGTGCTGCTGGTTCGATGAATCCACAGCTTCATACGGTGGTGGTGGCGATGACGGCAAATGCTTTGAAGGGCGATCGAGAAAAGTGTCTGGCGGCGGGCATGGACGATTATATTAGCAAGCCTATTTCGATCGACAACTTAAAATCTGTACTAGAAAATTGGTCGGTACAGTTAAAAACTGAAAGTCCCGAGTTTAAAGGCGAGGAACTTGAAAACTCTGCCCCCGATCTAGAATCTGCCGTCGATATGGCGCGCTTGCACGAAATTGCGGGCGCTGATTTGGATTTTGAGCGGGAAATTTTGCAAGCTTTTGTGGTGGATACTGGCAGTTATTTAGAAGATGCTAAGGAGGCGATCGCCTCTGGAGATGTCGAGACACTCGCGAGCAGGGCGCATCAAATTAAAGGTGTCAGCGCGACGGCGGCGGTGCGGCTAATGCCGGAGATGGCTGCTGAGCTTCAATGTCTGGCCGAATCCAACGATTTGGATGGAGCCGCGAAAATCATCGCTGAATTGGAAATAATTCTGGCGCGGGTTCAAAAATTGGTGGCTGCTGAGCCAGAAATTTGAAATCTTGTAAAGATTGTTAACTTTTTATCAAGATATTTATCTGTATGTGACGAGATTGGGAACTCTTATAACATCTTGTGTGTTGTAGCTTTTGACACTGCTAGATTGAGTTATTGTGTGGAAATATAAAATAATCATTAAGCCGATCGCTCACAGGGTGATTTTCGTATATCGGCTTGAAAGACTAAGACAAGCATTTCGCCCAGCCCATTAACTGCGTATTTACGCTTGAGGAGGTTTTATGACTCCAATCATGTTACGTCAACTCTGGTCGTTAATTGAGACCACCCAAGCCACTCTGTTAGTCAATTTAGACGATGCTACCCTAGTGCAGTGGCTGCTGAAGCAGTTGAAGACAAACTCTGCACTCAATGGCAATGAAACAGATTTGTTGAACGAGTACATCGAGTCTCGGCTGTCGCTAATTCGGGATTTAGCGGAGCAGCGCTTGGCCCCTGAGCGGTTTTGAGCCGATTACATCAAAATTGGATAAATATTGTAGGGAATGGCGATCGCTCGCGGTGGGCCAAAAAATAAAGGCGGGTTAGGGTGCAGTTGTCGCGCGGCAGAACGGCTTATTTGAAGCAGCCCGAGGTTCTACATCGGCGATCGCAACAGTTCTCGACAGCTACAAGGTAGGATTGTCAAGAAAGCGTTCTACTAAAATCTATGCGTAAATGGGGATTTCTGCTGCTAGCAACCGTGTTGTTGACATCGCTAGCATCTTGTCGGGACCGATCGGCACAAATCGTACAAAATACAGGTACAAATACGGCAGAAGGCAAATCGCAACAAGGTTCTAGCCGGATAGATACAATTGTCAGCCGCGGCAAACTGATTTGTGGTGTCAGCGGCGAACTGCCTGGTTTTAGCTTTGTAGACGAAAAAGGCAAATATTCGGGGCTGGATGTGGATGTGTGCAGGGCTGTGGCGGCAGCAATATTTGACGATCCCGAAAAAGTAGAATACCGAAAGCTCAACGCTAAAGATAGATTTACAGTTTTGCAGGCCGGAGAAATCGACATTCTCAGCCGCAATACCACCTTTACGGCGAGCCGCGACAGCACTACGGGACTGGAATTTGCCCCAGTAATCTTTTATGACTCTCAAGGAATCATGGTCAAAAAAGACAGCGGCATCAAAAGTTTAAAAGATTTTGCGGGCAAATCAATCTGCGTGCAGACAGGTACGAGCACCGAACAAAATTTGTCCGACCAAATGCGAAAATTAGGAGTTAAATACACTCCTGTGGTGTTTGAAGATGTGAATGCTACCTTTGCGACGTATCAAGAAGGTCGCTGTCAAGGTGTTACAGCCGATCGATCGCAACTCGTGTCAAAGCGCACAACTCTACCGAATTCCGAGAACAATGAAATTTTGCCGGTAGTGATGTCAAAAGAACCTTTAGCCCCAGCGGTGAAAAGCGGCGATCCTAAATGGTCGGACGCAGTGAGATGGATTATTTTTGCGGCGATTGAAGCTGAAGACTTGGGAATTAATTCAGCAAATGTAGACCAAACTGTGGCAAGCACTACAGACCCCAACGTCAAACGTTTGCTAGGCAAAGAAGGAGATTTAGGCAAAGGTTTCGGACTCCCGAACGATTTCGCAGCCCGCATTGTTAAGAAAGTGGGGAATTACGGCGAAATGTACGATCGCAACCTCGGCCCGAAAAGTACACTTAAGTTAGAACGGGGTCAAAACAAACTCTGGAAAGATGGCGGTTTGCTTTACTCCCCGCCATTCCGCTAATTTTTGTTAGTCATTAGTCATTAGTCATTAGTCATGAGTCATTAGTTATTAGTTAGTTTTTGTTGTAAGCTGTTGAGTATCTAAATTGTATTTTTTGGCGTTCAGACACCCTCCCACCAGAAAAATTTCATCCAACTTAACTCTAAGATTTAGATGCGCCTGGGCTTACTAACAAATAACTAATAACAAATAACAAATAACCAATAACAAATAACAAATAACAAATAACAAATAACAAATAAAAATGATTAAACTGCTGCGGGACGATCGCTTCTGGAAAATTGCCGGACAGGCGATATTCGTAATTTTAGCAATCAGTGTCATCGCCATTTTTTGGGACAATCTCAGTGCCAATTACGCGCAACTGGGGATTGCATTTGGATTTGACTTTCTCAATTCCCAAGCATCCTTTGACATCGGCGAAAGCGTAATTCCTTACAGTCCCGAAAACACTTACAGACAAGCTTATTTTGTCGGTTTAATCAACTCGCTGCGGGTGATGGGTTTGGGGATTGCATTCGCAACAATTGCGGGTTTGACAGTAGGAATTGCGCGCCTTTGGGACAATTGGTTGCTGCGGAATTTGGCTGCTTTGTACGTGGAGATTTTGAGGAATACCCCGTTATTGCTGCAATTATTTTTCTGGTATTTTGCAGTTTTCATTTCCCTGCCAAAACTGGAAGACAACCAGCAGATGAGGGGGCCGATTTACTTGACAAATCGCGGTATTGCTGTACCTTGGCCTGTGGCTTTACCTGGTTTTGAAATTTGGTTGATTTTGCTAACTGTCGGAGTTTTGGCCGCGGCGGGGCTGTGGATGTGGCGGGCGCGGGTGATGCTGGAACAAGCGAAGCCGGGAAGACAGTTGTTTTGGGCGGCTGGTGCGATCGTCCTAAGTGCAATCATAGCTTTCATTATCACCAAAAATCTGCCTTTGCGCCTAGACTTCCCCCGCCTGACACCAGCATTGCAACTCGAAGGCGGATTAAAATTAACTCCAGAATTTGCAGCCTTAGTAACAGGACTCAGCTTGTATACTGGCAGTTACATTGCAGAAATTGTCCGTGGCGGAATTCAGTCAGTATCGTCCGGCCAGTGGGAAGCAGCAAAATCTTTGGGGCTGAAGTCTGGAACCGCCATGCGGAGGGTAATTTTGCCGCAAGCTTTGCGGGTGATTGTGCCGCCTTTAACCAGTCAGTATCTGAATTTAGCTAAGAATTCGAGTTTAGCTGTGGCGGTGGCTTATCCCGACGTTTACTTTGTGGTGGGTTCTCCGACGCTGAATCAGACCGGTCGGGCGATCGAAGCAATGTTAATTATCATGGTAACATACCTCACAATTAGTTTGATAATTTCTCTGTTCATGAATTGGTACAATCACACCGTACAAATCAAGGAAAGGTAAATAATTGAGATTTGAGCTATTTTCATTGGAATAAAAGGAGAGCGCATTAAATGGCATACAGTGATTTTAGCTTAGACCGAGTGACTAAAAATTTTGATTTAACGATTTCCGATAAGATTGATATGTTCGCTGCTGTATCAGAATTAGAGTCGAGCGCATTACTTTCCGAAATTCTCAAAGATAATATACCGTTAGCCTTGAGCAGCAACACTGAAAAAGCTCGTTCTGAAATGATTATCGCACCGATTTTGATCGACCTTAGAAAACAGTTAAACTTGGAAATTAGTTTGTTTTCGGGAATAGACTTTACAGTAGATGTTGAAAAAGGATTAAATGGAAGTTGCGATTTTCTGATCAGTCATTCCCCAGAATTACTAATTGTTAGAGCGCCAATAATCATCATTGTAGAAGCCAATAAGGAAAATATCAATGGCGGATTGGGACAGTGCGTAGCAGAAATGTTGGCTGCTAGAATATTTAATGAACGTGAGGGCAACGAAATTCCGGCGATTTATGGGACTGTTACTACAGGTACTATCTGGAAATTTCTAAAATTGCAAGAACAAATTATTGAAATTGATTTAGGTGAATATTACTTGAGAGATGTGAATAAAGTTTTAGGAATCTTAGCGAACAGTATTAGAAATTAATAATAACTAAAAACTGATGGAAACAACTCCCGTATTACCGCCCCCACCCACCGAATCGCCCACGCCTTGGAATTGGGCGCGCAAAAACTTATTCAGCACCTGGTACAACTGCATTCTGACAGTAGTTTGCCTAATTATTGCCTTCCAAACTATCAAAGGAATTATCGTTTGGGCAACGACAAAAGCTCAATGGCGGGTATTAGAAGCCAACTTGCCACTATTTTTTGCCGGCAGATTTCCGCGCGAATCCTACTGGCGGCTGTGGATAGTAACGGCGATAATTGCTTTGTTGGGAGGCTTGACTTGGGGAAATATTCAGCGGGAAGAACGTCTTTGGAATCGCCCTACACTGATTTTACTCGGTGCTGCGGTTGTGGGTGCGGTCATTTCGCCGATCGACCTAACCTCTCGTTTTTACCTGCTAGCCAGTATTATCGCAGCGACTGCGGGGTATGTCGCCGCCAGACAAATTAACTCAAAAATCATGGATTGGATGCCTACAATTTGGATTCTTTCCTTCCCGCTGATTCTGTGGTTAATTAAAGGCGGGTTAGGTTTGAGAGAAGTCTCGACAAATGATTGGGGCGGTTTAGTGCTGACGTTGTTTTTAGCAATTATTAGTATTGTGCTTTCCTTTCCCTTGGGAGTATTGCTAGCCCTGGGTAGACAAAGTTCTTTACCTGTCGTCAAATTGTTTTCAACATTATACATTGAAATCGTTCGCGGCTTGCCATTAATTGGCATTTTGTTTTTAGGTCAAGTGATGCTGCAATTATTCTTGCCGCCAGAATATCCGAGATTGGATAGAGTCATTAGAGCCATTGCCGGATTAACATTATTCAGTGCGGCATACTTAGCCGAAAACGTGCGCGGAGGCTTGCAGGCTGTACCTAGGGGACAAATAGAAGCAGCAAGGGCGATCGGGCTAAACACACCTCTACTGACAATTCTGATTGTACTGCCTCAAGCCCTGCGAACAGTCATTCCGGCGATCGGCGGTCAATTCATCGGATTATTCATGGATACATCCCTACTTTCCCTATTCGGAATGTTAGAATTAATCGGAATATCCCGCGCCGTATTAGCAAATCCATCATACATCGGCAGATACGCCGAAGTTTACATATTCGTCGGCATCATTTATTGGGTATTTTGCTACTCAATGTCACTAGCCAGCCGCAAAATAGAACGAACTTTAGAAGTAGGTCATTAGTTATTAGTTATTGGTTATCTGACAATTTTTGAGTACGAATTTCTATCGGCGTTCATCTGCGTTCATCAGCGGTTAACAAATAAAACAAACATGGAAACTCAATCAACAGCCCCAGAAAAAGTAATCGTAGCAGAAAACGTCCACAAATGGTACGGACAATTTCACGTACTGCGCGGTGTCAGCATGAACGTAAACCGAGGCGAAGTCGTCGTCGTGATGGGCCCATCAGGCTCAGGAAAATCGACGTTTATCCGCACATTTAACGCATTAGAGGCATATCAGCAAGGTAAAATTACGATCGACGGCATCGAACTTTCCCACGACTTGCAAAACATCGAGACAATTCGCCGGGAAGTAGGAATGGTGTTTCAGCAATTCAACCTGTTTCCCCACTTATCAGTGTTGCAAAATGTGATGCTAGCGCCAGTATGGGTGCGCCGCTGGCCGAAGAAAAAAGCCGAAGAAGTAGCGATGCAACTATTAGAAAGAGTGGGAATTTTGTCACAAGCACAAAAATATCCCGGACAGCTATCTGGGGGACAGCAGCAGCGGGTAGCAATTGCACGTTCTTTAGCAATGCAGCCTAAAATTATGTTATTTGACGAACCGACATCAGCATTAGATCCGGAGATGGTGCGGGAAGTTTTAGATGTGATGCGAAATTTGGCTGAAACTGGGATTACAATGGTAGTGGTGACTCACGAAGTTGGGTTTGCTCGCGAAGTTGCCGATCGCATTGTCTTGATGGATGGCGGTGTTTTGGTTGAAGAAGCCGGGCCCGAAGAGTTTTTTGTGAACCCGAAGGAAGAACGGACACGCAAATTTTTATCTCAAATATTATAGGGAATTGGGCATAGGGCATAGGGCATAGGTATGGGTATTGCTAACAACAAATAACTAATAACTAACAACCAATAACTAATAACCAATGACCACAAAAACGCTGCCGCTGGTTAAAGATCCAGAACGCTTAGAAAGCCGCCTCAAGGAAATTCCCCCAGTTCCAGGTGTATACTTAATGCGCGATGAGAGCGATCGCATCCTTTACATCGGCAAATCAAAAAAACTCCGGAACCGCGTCCGTTCCTATTTTCGCGACAGCAAAAATCTCAGTCCCCGCATCGCAATGATGGTGCAGCAAGTGCGGGAAATCGAGTTCATCGCCACCGACACAGAAGCGGAAGCTTTAGCATTAGAAGCAAACCTTGTAAAACAGCACCAACCCTACTTTAATGTCCTCCTCAAAGATGATAAAAAATATCCTTATTTGTGCATAACTTGGTCGGAAGAATACCCGCGCATTTTCATTACCCGCAAACGTCGCGCTACCAGTGCCAAAGACCGCTACTACGGCCCCTACGTAGATACAGGGGCGCTGCGGAGTACGCTGCATTTAATCAAGCGGATTTTCCCGCTGCGACAGCGCCCTCAACCGCTGTTTAAAGACCGTCCTTGCTTGAACTATGATATCGGCCGCTGCGTCGGTGTTTGTCAGGGTCTAACTTCGCCGGAGGAATACCGCAAAATCATTCAAAAAGTGGCGATGATTTTTCAGGGAAGAACTCAGGAGTTGCTGGATATTCTGGAACCGCAAATGGTACAAGCAGCGGCAGATTTAAACTTTGAAACTGCGGCGCAAATTCGCGATCGAATCAAAGGTTTGCAGTCTTTAAGTGCGGGTCAAAAGGTGTCTTTGCCCGATGATACTGTTTCCAGGGATGCGATCGCCCTGGCGGCAGATACCCAGCACGCTTGCGTTCAACTATTCCAGATTCGCGCCGGCCAATTAGTCGGAAGACTGGGATTTATAGCTGATGTGCCTGCACCATCCGCAATCCCTCTGCTGCCAGAAAAAAGCAAGGATAGTTCACTTTCTTCGCAGGCTGAAGAAATGGCGAAATGGGAATTTCAATGCGGTGTGGAACCGGGAGCGATTTTGCAGCGGGTGTTAGAAGAACATTATCAAAATGTCGAATCGGTAGAAATTCCCAGCGAAATTTCAGTGCAGTACGAATTGCCAGAAGGGGAAATGTTAGCAGATTGGCTGACCAATCGTAAGGGACGAAAGGTAACAATTTTGACTCCGCAGCGACAAACTAAGGCGGAGTTGATTGAGATGGTGGAACGCAACGCTGAGTATGAATTGGCGAGAATGCAAAGATTGAGCGATCGCAATTCTCAAGCAATGGAAGATTTAGCAGAAATTCTCGATTTGCCGGAAGTTCCGCACCGAATTGAAGGTTACGATATTTCTCACATTCAAGGTTCTGACGCTGTAGCTTCCCGCGTCGTATTTATTGACGGTTTGCCTGCCAACCAACACTACCGCCACTACAAAATTAAAAATCCTGAAATTAAATCGGGTCATTCTGACGATTTTGCTAGTTTAGCAGAAGTGATCGGCAGACGATTCCGAGGATTGAAGGAAGAAGGAAGAGGGAAGTCGGAAGACAAATTTAGGCATTTCGAGGAAGACAAAGAACTAAGGGAAAAGGAAGAAGACTTTAGCGATTTAAACCAAAAGATAGAAATGGAAAGTTTCTCTACAATTTGCCCTTCGATTGTTGACAAACCGGACTTAATTATGATAGATGGTGGCAAAGGTCAACTGTCAGCAGTAGTGGCAGTTTTGCGGGAGATGAATTTGCTAGATGAGTTGCGGGTTGTCAGTTTGGCAAAGCAGCGAGAGGAGATATTTTTGCCTGGGGAATCTTTGCCGGTGCCAACTAATTCTGAGCAACCGGGCGTACAATTACTGCGTAGAGTACGGGATGAGGCCCACAGATTTGCTGTGAGTTTTCACCGAGATCAAAGAAGTCAGAGAATGAAGCGATCGCGCTTAGATGAGATTCCCGGATTGGGACACCACCGACAAAAACTTTTGTTAGCGCATTTTCGGTCGATCGACTATCTGCGTTTAGCGACTCCCCAACAGTTGGCAGAAGTTTCTGGGATTGGCCCGCGTCTGGCCCAGCAAATCTACGATTATTTCCATCCGTAAAGTCTTAGCCAGCCTCGGAAAGGGGGATTTTTGGGCGGATCGGGCGATCGAGCCGCAAGTCCCGATTCAGCCATTTTCACACAAGTCTTGAGAAATTTTGCACAGGATTATTGCAATTATCAGAAGCTTGTGGTATGGTTATATTCTCTGTTGTGCGGGCATAGTTTAGTGGTAAAACTTTAGCCTTCCAAGCTAACTATGCGGGTTCGATTCCCGCTGCCCGCTTACGTCTACAAGAACCTCAAACCAACGATAAATCAACGGTTTGGGGTTTTTTATTGCTGATTTTTGGGGTTGGTGAGGTATCGGATTGACTAGAAATTGAATACAAATTGAATACAATTTGCCTCGTTTGAATACAAATTGAATACAATCCTTACCTACACTAACTTTCAGCCGTTGCCTTCTGCTAGAAGCCCCAGAATAGCGTCGATATCTCCCAAGTCCGCCCTCGACTTTTTGCGCCGCCCTTTCAACTGGTTGAGCAAGTCTGCCGGCTCTGGAAAATCTGCCTCGGTCAGAGCCACATTTTTATTTGCTTCCCGTGAGCGCTGCGCTTCCTTAAGCTCTTGCTCCAGCATCTGCACCTTCAGCACCAAGTCGCCGTTGCCAAGAGTGTAACTGATTGAGTTCTGCATCCCACTCTGCCAGTTGCTTATTGGCCGCTTTCAATTCCTGCCGCTCGCGATTCATCGCCCGCATCGCTCAGGCACTCAATTTTCCCAGCCGTTCCTCAATAGCGGCCATCCGCTCCATCACGGGGTTAAGACTTGAACTTACAGTTTTGTCTACAATATCTACAATATTTGTAGATATTGTAGACAGCGCTGTAGACGTGCCTGAGACTTCCTTGAGAATGCGTTGTGCAGCTTGATTAACCGACTCACCGTCTAATCTCTGAGCTTCTATCCAATTCAGGAAGTGACCAGAAGCTCTAAACGATACAACTTGAATTTGACTTATTGTAGACATCTGTTTACAGAATTTGTATACACTAACTGATTACTGGATACATTGTCAAAAATTGTCTACAGAATTTGTTTACATGAAAATCGCCGACATAGAAATCGGGCTTGGCCGTCAACCAGAGATAACCACTGCCAATCAGCACAAACTTACTAGGAGCGATTTCTGTCCCACAGAAAGCTTAAAGCTTCATCAGGTCGGAGCCTTCAAAGTCCGTCTGCCGAATACTCCTAAGCTGTTGTGCCTTTAAATAGGGTATAATAAAAATTATGGCTCTTCCTTACTTGGTATGCCAAACTAACAATTAAAATACCAAGTAAGCAAACATCTATTTTTGTATTTTTCAAAATTCCTAAAGCCCTACGCCGAACGTTTTATTAACTTAAGCTTGTTATTGATACCCTCAACAGTACCACTTGTTGTCCTATTGTCAAAGTAAGCAATTATCTCATCCATCCAATTGGTAATAGTGTTCACAGTAAGCTGTCAAACATCTAAAACGCATTAACTCGCGTTACCTTTATTTTTTACTTTTCGGTTCCATTTCATAATTACTTCTCCTTCATTTAACAATTTATTTAACAGGAATTTTAGTTTTTCAATAGATTCAAATAATCTATTAGCAACATATTCCTTCGCCGAATGCCATACCAACTCAACTAAGTTATAGTCCGGGCTATACTTGGGCAGAAACTCTATGATTAGATTAAGCATCTCTGCTGCTATTTTATCCAAAATCTCTGCTATTTTATGAAAACTAGCATTGTCCAAAATAATCACAAACTTACAGCCTTTATCTTGAAAATCTTCCGCTAAATTCCCTTCCAATATCCACTCGGTTCTTAAATCTGCATAAAAATTTTTCAGCACTGCATAAAATTTAGCAGAATTTCCAGATGGAATAAAATCTACCCATCTTTTCTTGTCTGAATATCTCACTCCACCCATGATATTAATACGACCCTTTCTTCGGTCTCCTCTTTTCTTGCTTCGAGTCCCTTTTTTACACCAATTTTTCCTTCTAATTACTCTTAAACTAAATCCACTTTCATCCCAAAACCATACCTGTAGAAGAGCTGGAGATTATGAATGCTATTCTTAGATACTCAGCTAATTTATCTTTAAATAAGCTCCTCTCTACGGTATCTTGCTGAGAATTTAAGCTATATTTAGCGAGGGAGATAAACCTACTTTTTTGATTTTAAAATCCTCCTTACTTGGGTACTACTCAACTCTATTCTTGTCTTCTCTCCTAGATATATTGCCAGTCTGGCTGTCGTTCATCTCCAGAATTCATAGCCACATTGCTCAGGCTCTAGTTCAATTATTTCTAAAAGTAAATTAATGTATTTTTTTGTAGCTTTTCGGTAGTTATCCTTCATTATCTCATATCTAAAACTATCTAAATTATCCGGGTTGCCCTGAATGCTCCAGTAAGCGACTTTCCTGAGATAAGATCCAATTAATTCAGCAGTTTGAGCTTGTGTATCTCCGTTATTTAATCACAAAACAATTAAGGCTCTTTGCCGAATGTCTGGATATTTATGATCTTTTAATGCTTGTTGCAAAGCTTGCTTTGTTTCGGAACTGAGGAAGTTTTTAGTAGGCATTTACTTTTTGTAAATATGATTATATTGTACTAGACAATATGCGTTTTAGATGCTGAACACCTTATCAACTCGAAGATGTGAATCATGCTTTGTGCAACGCTCATCATTTGCGAGAACTCCAAGCCCTAGAGGAAATTGACCAAGAATCTTGGGCTAAGTCAATGAAAAAGCTTTTGCTCTTAGCTTGTAATTATAAACATCGCTATCCCAAAGGTATTCCTGAAAATATTATTGCTCGCATCAATCAACTATATGAGCAAATTCTCAACCGAGGGCTTGATTTTCACTCTTCTCAACCACCTTTAAAGCGCAAAGGTCATCGAGGTCGAGTAAAACGACGAGTTGGTCATAACTTGTTGTTGCGGATTCAAAATTTCCGAGGTGATGTTTTACGGTTTCTGACGGAACCGGATGTTCCGTTTACCAATAATCAAGCGGAACGTGACTTAGGATCGCGAATTAAATAATTTACACATAATTGTGGGACGGGCTCTCCCGCCCATCCCACAAGAACAATAAAAATGGTAAGTTATTTAATTCTCATTCCTTACGGATGATGAAGTGTAAGCAGAAAATTTCTGGTGGCTTCCGCTCGTTTGATTTTGCGGTTTCCTTCGCCAATATTCGTTTTTTTCTTTCGACTGCATCTAAGCGTGGTCTTAATCTTCTGGAAGTTGTTACTGATGGGTTACTTGGTAATGTCTCTGTTTTCTTTCCGTCAAATACTACTAGCTAGGCAGTTACATTTTTTTGCCTTTGTTCCCGATTCTGGCATCCGAAACCAACTCAAATCTGTGAAAAAGCTACGTTTGCCCAACCGCGACTAATCTTCCCGCTGCCCGATGTGCACTACCCCTCTGGGCCGCTCTCGATCGCAGTCGGTGGAATATCATAAAAAGTCTCTTGTGTCAATAGCCTCGCGCCTGCAATATTAAAACAGCAGCAGGCGCCGATTGTGGGCCGAGTAGCCATCAGGGGTTATCCTTAGTAATCAGGCTAGTTTCCGACAGGTTTGGATAATGTTCCCAGCAACTATATTTCATATTTCCCAAAATTTAATGCTATTGCTCGACCGCAGCGCGATCGGCAGATTTAAGCCCGTATTGGCGCAAGCAACCGGAATGCCGATAATTGGCTCGGAAAATACGGCAACAATTGCACTCTTATTGATTGCTGCAGGAATTCTGAGTTGGGGATTTTACCGTGCCAGACCCTTTGGCAAACTGGGAATTTTGGCTTGGTTGCAGTCAGTGGCGCTGATGAGTCCTTGGCTGCTGTTCTTTAGTTTGTTCGCCGCCGGGATTTACCTCAATCTAGTGGCAGTATTGTTGCTGCTGGTGACATCCACAGGATTGTACATTTATCTGGGCCGACAATTGCGTCAAGCTGCCTCGGACTCCGCGCCAAAGTCGCGCGATGCTGCTGAAGTAAAGTCCCAAAGCGATAGTTTGTGTACCCCTGACTCGCAGCCGGACTCAGCCAAAGAAACCATTAAGATAGTCACACCGCCACCTGCAACTAATGAATTAGAAATAATTCCGGTTCCAGTAGAAGACCTTAAGGCAATTAAAAGTATCTTTGGCATCGATACTTTCTTTGCCACAGAAACAATTCCCTATCAAGATGGGGTGATCTTGAAAGGGAATCTTCGGGGAGACGCCGAACAAGTACACTCGCGTTTGACAGCAAGTTTGCAAGAAAGATTAAACGATCGCTACCGCCTATTCTTAGTAGATAATCAGGACGACAAGCCGATAGTTATTATCTTGCCGAGCACAAACGACCCGCAGCCAACAACCGTATCTCAAAAAATCCTAGCAGTCGTGCTGCTGCTGGCAACAATTGCTACTAGCTTGGAAACAGGCGGTTTGCTGCTCGGTTTCGATTTCTTTAACTCGCCGGATCGATATCTAGAAGTTCTGCCGATAGCGGCGGGAATTTGGGCGGTTTTAGGCTCTGGCGAAATTGCTCGCCGAGTGGTGGCAAATCGGTACGAGGTTGGCTTGAGTTGGCCGTTTTTTATACCAACTTTGCAGATTGGTTGTTTTGGGGCGATCGACCGTTTTGAGTCGCTGCTGCCCAACCGTAAAGTTTTGTTTGACATCGCTTTTGCCGGAGCTGCTGCTGGGGGCATAGTTTCTATCCTAATGTTGGTAACGGGTTTGCTGCTTTCTCACCCTGGTAGTTTGTTTCAAGTTCCCGCAGAATATTTCAAGGGTTCGGTTTTGGTGGGAGCTTTGACAAAAGTGGTTTTGGGTTCTGCCTTGCAGCAGCAGATTGTTGATGTTCACCCGCTGGTAGTTATCGGTTGGTTGGGCTTGGTAATCACGGCGATTAATTTGATGCCGGCGGGACAGTTGGACGGGGGTAGAATTGTGCAAGCAATCTACGGCCGCAAAATTGCCAGTCGCGCGACTCTGGCGACGTTTGTGGTGCTGGCGATCGCTTCTTTAGTTAATCCCTTGGCTCTATATTGGGCGATCGTGATTCTGATTTTACAGCGGAATCTGGAGCGGCCGAGCCTCAACGAACTGACTGAGCCTGACGACGCTCGCGCGGCTTTGGGTTTGCTAGCTTTGTTTTTGATGATTGCTGCGCTGTTACCGTTGACTCCGGCTTTGGCAGGCCGTCTGGGAATCGGAAACTAATGCCGTTTTCGATACCGAAAAGCGCAACAGACAAATGTCAGATGCAGTTAACAAAGCTGCAAGATTAGTTGGGTATCGCTGCATTCAATACCATATTGGCACTGTGGTTTTCGGATGGAACCAAGCACAAAGGCAAGAAGCAATATTGGGTAAAACACCCAGTTTTTTGTACAAATACCTACAGCAAAACTCAAGGAACCAGTTAAACAAGTGTGCGAAGAATACGGCATTAAATTTGTTGAAACTGAGGCCTCAAATACCAGCAAAGCTAGTTTCCTAGATGGTGATTTTGACAAAAAACCACCAAGGGTGGAAATCAAGCCCAAAGCCAGTTACACCCGGAATGTACCGCACAGGGAAAGAACAATTAATCAATGCTGGCTTGAAGGGAGCCGCCGACATCATGCCGAAAGCAGAGACACAGCTAGGCTGAAGTCTAGTCAATGTCTGTAGGCGAGTTTTGAACCTCGCTACCAGATTTTTGATCTGGGAAACCAAAACTAAAAAGCCGAGAGGTGTGGCGAGGGGCCCGCATCTTGGCAACAGTTTAGAATCCCCTCAGCTTTAGCCAGGGGAAAGTTCGATCGATCGATTAAAAATAACTTCTCCAGAAATTGGGTCTAAAACCCCTTCTTCAGCGGCCGGCTTTGCATTAAGATGGATGTGCCAAGGTTAAACTCCATCACCATCGTGAAAGTGTTAAGACACACTTTTGTGTAAAAATTGGGTACAGTGCCGCGACAACACTTAAAACAGCGAGAAAATTAACGCCCGATCGGTACCAAAAAATACATAACTTGGTTGAAATCAATTAAGTAGGGCGGACACACCCAAACTCTAGGCTTGTATCCTAGTAAGCTTTTGGAGATAGTCCCTCTGGCGTGACTGTGAATTAGGCTTGGCAATTGGTACTGCTGTACGGTTGAGAGGTTTAAGAACTGCCGCAAGGACATAGCACTTAAAGGACATTCGCACAATTAATCATCCCCGACTATGAAAAAGCGGGGAGTCTTAACTGAACATCTAGGATAAAGTCATGGCTAATCAACTTCCTCCTGTATTGGTAACTTTTGATGCAGATGTTTTGATGGCTGGCAGAACCCAAGTGTGGCAAGAATATGCCAAGGTGGGAACTTGCTATATCCCGGAAGTAGTGTACGACGAAATAGATCGTCTCACCGACGAAGCGGTGGAACCGGCCATCGAGAAAATCGCTAGGGAATTTATGCGCTTTTTTGCCGAAAGCGGCTGGATTGCAACTGACGCTCAAGAAACGCATCGCACTCTCGAGCCTTCGATCAAAAATCAAAGCAAGCCAGCAATGCTCGTGGTGGCGACGGCTCAGTGCGTTTACGGTTTGGCCCAGGAACACCCGGAGTCATTGGTGATTTTTGTGTCTAACAGCCAGCCTCTGCTGAAACGGCTGGCTTCTGTGGGGGCCGAGAATCTCTGCGGAATTACCGGGGCGATGCTGTTAAATTGGGCGAGGAAAGGGGAACGCCCTCCGGCGGCGACTCAGCAATTGCAAAGTTTGATGCGCTCCCTCGCCGATCGCCAATCGACTCAACGCTCTAACAGCAGAATTCAGGATGCTGCTGGTGGCAAAACCGGGACTTCTGCTAGCAGGTTAACGGGGATGCGTGGCGCTTCTGAGTTGAACTCGGCGAGCACTTTTACTAAAACTAATAGCACGGGTTTCACTGGAAACCGCAGTGCGACTTCGCGCCCCAAAACGCCGCGGCGTCCTCGCGAGGAACCGAAAGATTACGAGCCTGCTGTATATCGGAGCAAGCATATTACAGCTCCGAAAAAAAGGAACGGCAATTTTGTGTCTGTAGTGTTCAATTTTTTGGGAGCGTTATTTTTCTTGACAGTAGCGGTGGGTATTTTGTGGCGAGTATTTGATGTGAGGGGTTTTAGAAAGATTTTTGTGCCGGCTCTACCGCAGCCTGTGCAACAATTTGTTAAGTCGATCGACCCTAAGTGATCGGGTAGGCAGAAAATTATACCTTCAGCTCCGGCTGACTTCTGCCTGCGGTCATCGCCAATCTTACACCTTGGGAAAAATAAACGAGCAATTGCATAAATCTTTGATCGAGTAACCGCAGATGTCAGGCAGATAAACACACCTATCGAGCAGATGAATGCAACGCAAGTCTATTGGATAGCACCCTGGGTTAACCAATCAATTCGCTCCTCTAAATATAGCAGTAAGGTACTTGTGGCGCACCTTGCGATTAAAGTTCTTAGCCTTAGCCCGCTGGGACTTTTTTACCGCAATCCTCAGAAGATGAACGCTTTACTCGGTCGCTGCAAAAAGGCATCGCCATGTTGAACTGGAACGAAATAATTAGTGGATTGGCCTGTGCTGTGGCAGGTTTTGCCTATGCTGTAGTCTTTTTTGTGCTTCTTCCGTTCAGACAGTACGATTTTGCGGCACCGCTTTGGAGCATTGCAATGGCGATCGCCCTGATTGTAGCAATGAATTGGCTGCTGTCTTCATCGTTGCTAACTGCGTGGAGTTGGGTGACTGCATTATTTGCTTGTCAGATCGTACTCATATTGTTTGGTAGCCTGTTTCTGGGAGACGGGCTGTACCTGCCAAGTTTTTTGTTTTTCGGAACTATGCTAGTAGGAGTTGCGAGCATTTATACCAATTTTTCGCAACAAAAAACACTACTAATTGTGGCTTTGTGTACCGTATTTTTCATAGCTTTAATTTACTTATCTTTGATTAGCAGCTATGCGCTCAAAGGCAAAAATCCGTTTCAGGGATCTTCTACCCAGATGCAGCCGCTGTTGAATCAAAGGGTAGAAATTATCACCGACAATCCCCAACAATTGTATTTGAATGGCAAAACTGGCGAACTCACGCATATTGACCGTTATGAAGTGACAGTGAAGCTAGACGATCAGACATTGATATGGCCTTATGTCTATGTTTGGTGGCAGGATATCAAGGCGGCTACTTAACACAAATCGTAACAATTATCAGCCTAAATCATACTATCAAAAATTTTGCAACAAGATAATTGTTTAGTTTGTTTGGTTTGTCAGCAGGGACGAGTGCCGATATATACCCTCACAGTCTTTCCACTGGGTTTACTTCCGGACTGTATGCTGGCTGAAATAGTAAAATCACATTAAAATGGTATGCTGAGATTTAAAGAGTGATGAAACCAGCCATTGTTATTTGAATTATCTATAAATCGAGAGGATACTTATTGGAAAACAGCTCTAATAATTTCTTCAAGCATACTGTATCTAGATGCGTAAACTCGTAAAAGGAAGTTTCTCCTGTCAGAGGTTATATTGCCCCGTAAAGCCACAAATAATATCATTTCTGGTTACACCGTCAGGTGATGTTGACTGTTGACTGTTGACTCGAATTTATTATTCCGATGAAGAGAGGATGTGATATAATACCAATTATCCAAAATGATGCAACGTTCGTAACTGTTGGGGAAAGTTGACGCAAGGTGGGTGAGAGTAAGGTGCGTCGCTCATCGATTGTCGCTTGCTGTCCTTCCTTTGAGATAGATTGATGGCGACGCACCCTACGGCTACTGTTTAGCGCTGGTTTACTCAAGAACAGGTGGACGAGTTGATTGAGTTTACCGCAAAATTCGCACCTTAGTATATTCTTGATTCTAGCCTAGTTGATTTTGTAGTAAAAACTTACTCAGTATAAAAATATGTTATCTCAGAAAGCTTTGTTACAAGAACAATTACAAAACTATTATGTTGATTTTGACATGGCTATGGGAAAAGGAACGGGGTATTTTAGGCAGATTGAAAAATATCAAGGTAATAACCTCGACTCTTTCAATTTTTTTAAAACCTTATATCAAAAGAATCACTTTTTAAAGGTTGAACCTCAAGAGAATCCCAAAATTCCCCAAATTATTCATCAGATATGGATTGGGAACCGTCAAATTTCTTCAAAATTACAGGAATACCAAAAAACTTGGAGAGAACAACATCCACATTGGGAGTATAAACTTTGGACTAATGAAGAGGTAAAAAACTATACCTTTGTCAACGAAGAGCTTAAGTTTTTATTTGACCAAGCTTTAACTATAGGTGAACGAGTTGATGTACTGCGATACGATATTTTGTACCAATATGGTGGAATATATGCTGACTGCGATTGTATTTGTTTAAAGCCGTTGGATGTTTTTGTTTATTGCTATGACTTCTTTGCTGGTATGTTCCATCCTATGTTTGCTACAATGGAGACAGCGGTTTTTTTGCAAAATTGTCTGATTGGAGCCAAGCCCAAACATCCGATTATCAAAAGACTAGCATCGCTATTGGTGCAAAATTGGGACAACGTAGAATATAAAGAAGACGAATTTTATACTACTATTAAGCGTACTTTTTATGGACTGACGCTGGCGTCGATTGATGAGGCAGGAAAATCTAATAATATAGATATTGTTATGCCTCCAACCTATTTTTCTCCGATTGCTACCTATCCAGTATTTGATATGATGACTAGGGGATTTAACGATACAATACTGGGATTGTTTAATCAAGAGTTAGCCCCCTATTCATCATTTAAGGATTGCAGTTTTGCTCATCATTATTCAACCAAAGAATGGGTAAAAGATATTTATTCTACTATAAGTTTTAAACATCAAGGATGGACATTGTTTAATCTGGAAGATTGGTGGTTATTTTTGATAGCAAAAGTGCAGAAAAAAGCTGGCAAAAAGCAAATTGTAAGACAAACTTTTGAGGAGCTTATCTCTCGTTAAGCTAGCTTTATTTTCAATGTTTAAACAATAAGGGTTTAAGCTGTAGCGACATTTAAATTTATGTCAAAATAAAACAATGAGTGGGGTGGGCACGCGAACCCGCCCTGAATATGCAATGTTTATTGGCGCGACAGCTTACAGGTAATGTGCCGGACATAATATCGCGGCAATATCAGAGCAAAAAACAGTTTCTGCGTCCGAGACACTAATAAAAAGAAGAGGATTTGACCTCTTCTTTTATTGCTGCAGTTTTTGCTTTAAGCACTTTTCTGTTGGTCAAAAAACGAATCCTGCCCTTGTTCAGTCGATATTAAATTCCAGCCTTGAGTTTGTAGCTTCTGAAATGTTGCCCATCCCTTAGAACCGTCCGGTTCCTTGTAGTCGGGTGCAGCGAATTGCGGAAAAGCTGTATAAGGCAGCCACGCTTGACGTACTTCAGTCCGCAAGTGCAATATCTTTTCTCCATTACCTCCCAATCTCGGCAACCAACACATTTGTTTTAGCATTTTTAACACTCCAGAGTTTTGCGGTAACGGTGATTTGCCAGCATCCCCAATTAAACTTTTAGAACCCTCAAGCCACTGCTCGGAATATCTAACAGGTAACAGGGACGGATGAGATTTTCACCGATTACCAATTACTAAGGTAGCAGCAGTCGTCAAAGTTGATTTGGGTCTTGCAAAGTTTCCCAGTCAAAAACTAGAAAACTAATCCTGCCAAGGTATAAGCAAAAATAATCATTGCTATTGTCTGCTCAAACTTGACTTAAAGGCGATCGCGCGAAAATCCAGTTGTACAAGCCATTAATTTTTCTGGTTTTCCTTGCTTGATAATTACAAGCTCATGCTCCTCCTTTCCGCCTAAAATGACATCTTTCTAAGGTATTAGCTCTGTCAGCGATAAAATGTTACTTTAGTTACAAATATTAAAATGTCCTGACTATTTATATTGTTATCAAAAGTTAAATTATTTTTCATAAACAGCCGTTAATAATTTTTAGTTACTTTAACTACATTTGCTGTGGATGGGTGAATAGTTTGGGTGATCGACTCGACCAACTCCAAATCAGCCTAACAAACTGCAATTGTTTTTATTAAAAAAAATCGACCTAATTATGAGTTGAGGTAATGCTACAAATACCTGATTTTTGTGTTGCACAAATTGGCGGTAGTTTAAACTAAAAATATATACTATTTTCCAGAAAACACGCCACTAAATTCTTCTATTTTCTACCGCTGGAGCGATGAGAAAATGCGAGCTGGAGTTGTTGCGAAATTGTCGGACAATCGTCTATCTGATTGCTGCATTACTAAGGATCGCGAATTAAATAATTTAGACATAATTGTGGGATGTCCCGCCCGTCCTAGCACAACAACAATAAAAATGGTAAGTTATTTAATTCTCATTACTAACTTGGCGGATGCGAATATTGGGCAGTACCGGACGTACAAAAAAATCGTAAAATTTTGGGAATAAGGCTTTAAGTTGGATTTACCGGAACGGTAAGTGCAGATATTTGCTTGAGTTCGGGACAATTTATGTCTCCAGGCAGATGATCAGCAAACTTGTAAAATATTAAATTGTATTTATGGATGGCGCGTCAAACTCAATAAACCGGGTTTTTCTACCGGGCAAAAGGGTGGAAACGAGGTTTTATTGTATAAAAATTTGGTTTCTGCGTCCAAAAGCGCGATCGCAATTCCTAGTATATAGGATAACAACTGCACGGTGGCGTGCCAACTGTCAACTAACGCAAGAATTAACACAAACTTTGTGGGAGGACAAACTCTATGGGCTGGTTAAAAAGATTGTTTGGTTTAGAAAAAAAAGAAAATCAAGAAAATGTGGAAGCTCCTGCTTACCAAGCACCTGTAGCTCAAGCTCCAGCTCAAGCTGCTGCGAGTCCTCAGACAATCCCGCCGGAACGCATGGGATTGAATGGAGAATACGATCAAAGCGGTTTGGCTAAACGGGTGGCTCAGGCCTTTGATGCAAATCCTGATGTTGCGGATATTGAGACTGTTTATGTGGCGCAACTGGGGACTACGGTGGTTCTAAAAGGTACTGTTCCAAGTCAAGAAATTGTCAACAAGTTGGCGACAATTGCTAAAGGTGTCAAGGGTGCAAGTGCGGTGGAAACCAATCAAGTTACTGTGGGCTAGCGCGACCGTTCCGTATAAGAGTTAACAGTTAACTGAAGACATATCCCCTGGCGTCCCCCTTAAAAATCGGGTAAAAAAAGTATTTTTTAGCGTCCCCGCAAGGATGCGGGGGATGCTCCAAGGAATCTCCCGACAGCCAACAGTGTTAACTAAACCGTATTGGTTGAGAAGGGTTAATTGTTAACAGTTTTTTTAAGTTATCTTGCTGTATCTAAAAAATATGACCGGGGAAATTTGAGTACCTACTCGCGGCAAATTAGAACGGAGTCTTGCACAGGGAATCCAAGCTTTGTACCGATATCTACTCGGACATCAAACGAGTCAGGCGCAATGCAATCTTTTGGATAATAAATTGATAATTGCGCTCGAAAATGCGATTACTCAGCCTGAAAAATTGCTGGCTCATAACGGTCAGGAAGATTTGGCTTCGCAGGTACGATCGCAATTAGAGTCTGTTCTGGAATTGCAACTAAAAGACTCAATCAAATAGATTTTAGGTGTGTGAGTGATTTGCTCAGCGATGCGACTTTGGAGACTGGCCGCACGGGAACCACAGCAATTTTGGAGTCTGCACCTAAAGTTCGCGATTCTAGTTCTAAGTCTAAAATTCAACCAGAAACGGCTGATAGTTGAGTTGGTAGTTGATAATAGTTTCTAAATCTTTGATGTTAAAAGGTTTAGAAAGGTATGCAGTGCAGCCGGCTTGGAGAATCCGATCGCGGTCTTCTGCTTTTGCTAGTGCTGTGACAGCCACAATCGGAATATGTATCAGGTCGGGGTTTTGTTTGATGCGCTTGACTAATTCTATACCGTCTATATCCGGCAAGCAAATATCGAGTACAATCAGGTCTGGAAGTCGATCGACTGCTGCCGCCAGAGCACTGTACCCGTCAACGGCTCCCACGAACTCGCAGCCGAACAAATCGAGTATTTGCGTCAGTAGTTCTAAGTTGTCGTGATTGTCGTCTACAGCCAAAACTAATGGACGCCTGTCAATCGCCGATTGACCGTTATTTAATGGCGAGGATTCCAAATTCTGATTCCAATTAGGGTAGTTCATAAACGCAGCTCGAAAAACGATCGTCAGAGTTGTATCCGAGGCATTCCTCAAGTGGCGCTCCGGCACTTGAAACAGATTGGCTCGTATTTGTAGCTCCTCGATGGTCAGTCTTCGGTCTAGCTCGATTGTATAATATCGCTGCCAGTTGGAGGCACAGACTGCACCACTCGATCGATACCATAGCATCTCCATAATTTTACCGATCGAGACCGCAAACTATCAACTCAGCCAACGGCGGGTGGCTCAGCCTTGGCAACCGGGCGCGATCGCAGCGGAAAAGTATTGCAAGTAAAGCTTCCTACCTTAATTGCTGTCGTTGCTCTCAAGAGTGGCGGGGGCTTTTCTGAATCATACCTAACACACTCCAGGACGCAAAAAACTCGGTTTCTACTAAAAATCGTCCATATATCCGACAGATGCTTGAGGCAGAAACCGGGTTTTTGACACTGCCTGCGCCCGAGACTGTAATATTAGACGGCAGTTGCCATAAGTTAATCTACCTAAATAAAGATTCTAGCAAACACAAAACTTTAACAACTTCCACCTGCTGAGAGATACTTGTTGCCTGCGGTTTAGAGTTCAATATTTTTAAGTAATAATTCTCACAAGTTTAGCAAGTAAAATATCAGTTTTTACTTGGTGTTGACCAGATATTAACCTAGGAGATTTTGATGACAATTGCAATCAGAGATGACCTGACTTACATTTTGCTCAAACAGATTGGCAGCGGCAACGGTACGGGAGAGTCGGAAATTAGGAAGGCAGCCCAAGAGTATGTCGGTCGAGAGGTGGCGGAAGCCGAATTGCTAGGTCATTTGGACTACCTCAACCAAAGGCAATTTATCAAAGCGGAGTTTAGCGGACAGCCTTACGGAGGGGCTGAGTTATTGCCGCCTTTAGTGGCATTTCAAAAAGCCGATTTAACCGAAAAAGGTCGCAAACTGTTGCAGAAACTGGAGACAAATCCTCCTAAGTCCCTGCATCAAGAAGGGTCAGCAGTTCCGATCGCCACTAAGGATATGCCGTTTTTGGAAAAAGTGATGGTAAACGGTAACATGGAGGATATTTTTGATGCGCGCGACATTACCGAATTAGTGTACCGGATCATGCGCGATTTGATGACGACAGAAGCCAGCGAGCGCGTGGAAGCCGAACTGCACAAAGAAGTTTTGCCTACAGACGACAAAACCCTGCAAAAAGAAATAGCAGACCTCTGGAAAGATACGAATCCGCTGGTGGGATTGCTGAGCCGGGTGCGCCGGCCTTTGACCGGCGAGCCTGCACCTGTGGGAATCGATTCCAATTTGTTTGCTTTTCGAGTGGAACAAGAAGGCGCACTTCCTTCTGGAGTCAAACCGGAAACTGCGATCGCCGCTGTATTTTCGGCAACGAAGGATGAATTGTCCGAAGAACGAATTCAGGAAATAGCAGGCTTTTTGCCCGACAGAATTCGCGAAATTTGGAAATCGGCTTAACCGGACATTTCCGAGTAGAAATACTTACAAACCGGGTTGAGGAACCAGCATTCTGTGGGTATTTCCAGAAGCAAGTATCATCAACCCGGTTTCTCCATGCGCTCCAATAGGTTTGTAGTGAGGAATGCGAGTCCTCATAAAAGTCTTTTGAGAAACCGGGTTTTTCACCGAAATTTGTCAGTAAATCAAAATCATCCCCAGAAACCAAATTTCTCGATTCCGGGTTGAATAAATCGCACAGACGCAGCGAAAGTGTTGTAATCTTATAATACAGGGCGAGTTAACACAGCAGCTCGCAAAAATGCTGTCAACAGCCGGAGATCAAAAGGGATGGCCCGCGCAAAAGTTAGACAAATGTCAAGATCGACTCTAGAACAAGAGATATTACTCAATCGAATTACTAATCGCATTCGCAAATCTTTAGAACTGCAAGAGATTTTGACGACAACGGCGCGAGAAATCCGCAGCTTTTTAGGCAGTGATCGGGTAAAAGTTTATCGCTTTGAAGCAGACGGTAGCGGCGAGGTGATTGCTGAGTCGATCGACGGCGACAATTTGCCATCTCTGTTGGGTTTGCGCTTTCCGGCTGGCGACATTCCCAATAGCGCCCGCGAAATGTTTGTCAAAGCGCGACAGCGAGTGATTGTAGATGTCCAATTGCAGCATCAAACAATTAATCGGTTAGACTGTCCCGAAACCGGCAAAACTTTACCCGTTGAAGATATTCGCTATTCTCCTGTAGATTCCTGTCACGTTGAATATCTCAAGGCTATGGGGGCGCTTTCTTCTCTGACGGTGCCAATTTTGCATCAAAATCAGCTTTGGGGGCTGTTAGCCTGTCACCACAGCCAACCGAAACGGTTTAGCGATCGAGAATTGAAAATAGTGCAGTTGTTGGTGGATCAGCTTTCAATTGCGATCGCCCAATCTTTTCTCCTCAGTCAAGCCCGACAGCAAGCGCGCGACGAAGCAGTTGTCAACCAAATTAGCAGTTTGCTGCACTCTCCTCTGGAACTCAACGAAATTCGGCAAGCAGTTCTCGAACAAACTGTCAAGCATTTGCGCGGTTCGGGAGGGCGGCTGTACATTGCAGCCGAGTTTGGCGATCGACCGGCTAAACTTTATACCTGCGGCCAGCAGCCAGGGGACGGAGATATTGAACTCAGCGAGTTTTGGCAGCAGATCATGGGGTTTGCCAATTCAGACGATCGATCGCCAACTGCCGACAATACCAGCCAATTAGGTATTTTTCAAAATCTGTATTCCGAGCATTACAGTTCAATTGACACAAATATTTCCAATTTAATCGTACCTCACTTGTACGCGATTTCCGATCTTTCTCAAGAACCGCAACTCAAATCTTTATCTGCAAATTTTCTCGCAGCTGACATTCGGTCATTTTTGGCAGTACCGCTGCAATACCGACAACAGTGCATCGGCTGTCTCACCGTTTTTCGCAGCGCCGTAGAAACCGAAATTTGGTGGGCGGGCAGTTGCAGTTCCGACGCCCGGAACGATCGTCCCCGACAGTCCTTTGCAGCTTGGAAAGAAATCAAAACCGAGGAAGCTCAAAAGTGGAGCAGCGACGAACAGAAGCTCGCCAAATCTTTGGGAACTCACCTGTACATGGCCGCCATGCAGAGGCGCGTCGAGGCGATGATCCGCCATCAAGCTTCTCACGACCAACTAACAGGTTTACCGAATAGGTTGCTGTTTAATGAAAGGCTGTCTTTAGCTTTAGCAAACGCTCACCAAAACGCCGAAATGCTGGGGGTGATATTTCTAGATTTGGACAGATTTAAAAATGTTAACGATACTCTCGGACACCCCGTGGGCGATTTGTTGCTGCAAGGTGTATCTCGGCGTTTGACTAACTGTTTGCGCCCGGGGGATTCGATCGCCCGTTGGGGCGGGGATGAATTTACTTTGCTGCTGTACAATATCAACAGCCCAGAGGACGCAACTAAAGTTTGCCAGCAAATTATCCTGAGTTTAAGCAGTCCTTTTGATTTTGACGGTCTGGAGCTTTATACTAAGGCTAGCTTGGGAATTGCTTTGGCTCCTTACGACGGAGAAGATGCAGAAACTTTGCTAAAAAATGCTGATGCTGCGATGTACAGAGCGAAACAGAAAGGTCGGAATAATTATCAGTTTTACACGCGGGCGATCGGCACTCAAGTCTCCGAAGAACTTAACTTAGAAAATCAGCTTTACAAAGCTCTGAAAAAATCAGAATTTGTGCTGCACTACCAACCGCAAATCAACTTAAATACCGGCAAAATAGTCGGACAGGAAGCTCTGATCCGCTGGGAACATCCCGAACGCGGCTTGATTGCTCCCGATCGATTTATTCCCTTAGCTGAGGAAACAGGATTTATCTGCCAAATAGACGAATGGGTGCTGCGGACTGCTTGCTTGCAAAATCGAGCGTGGCAATTAATGGGATTGCAGCCGGTGCGGGTAGCTGTGAATTTATCAGGCCGCCAGTTTCTGCAAGCTAACACGGTACAAAGCATCGCTAAAATTTTGTCAGAAACCGAGTTAAATCCCGAGTATTTAGAAATAGAAATCACCGAAAGCGTTGCGATGACTGATGTGAATTTTACGGTGTCGGTATTGCTGCAGTTGCAGGAAATGGGAATTCAGATTTCTCTGGACGATTTTGGTACCGGTTATTCTTCGTTGTGGTCTCTGAAAAACTTTCCGCTGAACAATTTAAAAATAGACAAATCTTTCGTGGCAGATTTGCTGAACGGTAGCAACGGTGCTACGATCGTCAAATTGGCGATCGCCCTGGGACAGGGCTTGAATTTACAAGTGATTGCTGAGGGAGTAGAAACAGTAGAACAGTTGGCATTTTTGCAGTCGCTTCAGTGCGAGATGGGTCAGGGTTACTTCTTTAGCAAACCATTACCGGTGGCCGCCGCCACCCAGTTATACCTAGAAAATCAACAAGGCAAAATACCTGGTTTCAATTAACAATCGGTTTGTAGCGAGTCCTGCGAGTCCTGATAATTAGATCCCACAACGGTTAGGATCTTTTCGAGTTCCCAAATCATTGCTATTATTACCTCCTGCCTCCTGCTGTACTTCATAAACCAGGAATATGCTGTATTTCTTGTGTTCAGATCATCGGTTTGTAGTGAGGACTTTAGTCCTCACTACAAACAAATTTGATTGTCCTTAAGATAGGTTAGGATCGAAAACTTAATAACTTAAACACCTCCTACACTCCTCTCTCCTGTAAGTTGCAAGAAAGAAGGAGGCAGAGCCTCCGGATCTGCATTACCAGGCAGAGCCTGGTAACGAGCAAAACAATCAACAGTCAGTAGGGGCGATGCCAAGAGTGCCCGCCCTCTTAACTTAACAGTCAACAGTCAACAGTCAACAATTCCGGATGAGTGCAAGTGGAATTGATATTACTGCCAAACAAACACTTTTGCTTCGTATTCTGGCAAGTCAATCAGAATATTGTCATCGCCGGATTCAACATCATAATCTCCCGTCCACTCGTGCCAAGTTCCGTTGGCCGGGAAGTGGGGAACGCTGTAACCTGCTAGATAATTTTCCGACATATTCGCCACTACCACAACTCTCGAACCTTCGTCGTTCCAGCGAGTGTAAGCAAACACTTTAGAGTCGGGGTCTTCGTGGAAAAACTCGATGTTTTCTGTGTAAAGTGCTTGGTTGTTTTTACGCAGGTGAATCAAGCCTTTGTAGTATTCCCACAAACCTTTATTCATGTCATTTCCTAGCAGCGTCCAGTCAATTTTAGCTTGCTCGATTGTTTTTGCTTTGTATTCGCCAAATTCTTCGCCCATCCAAATCAGCGGCACGCCAACTGCAGTCATTAACAGCGCAACTCCCAACTTCGCCCGCTTGAATGCTGCTTCATCCAAAATTCCGCGATCGCCCAATTCTGAGAATAGGCGATCGTGATCGTGATTGCTCAAATAATTGACTACATTTGTAGCACCCAAGAAACCTTGCCGCTTGCAGTCGATTACCTCTTTGAGCCGCTCTAAATCAAAATTATCGCCGCACAGTTGGGGAATTATGGAGTGATAGAAACTGTCGTGCCAGCAGCCGTCCATCGGCCCGTCTAGATTCGTGATGCTAGGATCTTCGGGAATGTATTCGGCAACGGTATAAAACGGTTTGGGGCCGGCGACACTTTTGGCTTCTTGAACGATCCAGTGCATGAAATCGTAGTTGGCAATTTGTCGCGCCGCGTCGAAACGAATGCCGTCGAGATGGTATTCTTGAATCCAATAGCGGACTGTATCGCCGGCAAATTTGCGCGCGGGGTAAGTTCCTAAGTTTTCGTCGTAAAATTCGTAGTTGAATTCCGGGCCCCAATTGTTGTCTGGATCGCGGGGGGCGTGGTGGTACCAATAGTCGTGATCGATTTGGGTGAGGGGGCTTGATGATTCGGAGTGGTTGTAAATCCCGTCGATGATGACGCGAATGCCGCGGGCGTGACACTCGTCTATCATCTTTTTGAGTTCTTCTGTGGTGCCGTAGCTGGATTCGGCAGCGAAGAAGTAGCGGGGGTTGTAGCCCCAACTGTAGTCCCCCGGGTATTCTTTGAGGGGCATGAGTTCGATCGCGTTAACACCGAGTTCGGTTAGGTAATCGAGTTTTTCGACGACGTGCTTGTACTTGCCGCGGGCCAGCGGATCTGCTTCGCCGCCGGAAAAGTCGGCAACGTGCATTTCGTAAATCACTAATTCCCGATCGGCAGGAAGCGGTTTGTCATCGTGTTTCCAGACGTAGGTATCGACAATGCGCGAGCCATCTTTGATCCGAACAACGGCGTTTTGAGTCGGATCGTCAATGTCTGTCGCGTAGGGATCAAGCACATCTACCCACTGATCTGCTTCCAGAAACCAGCTTTTCGACTGCACGCGAAATTTGTATTGATGAACGCCATCCTCCAAATCAACTCGGGTACTGAAATAACCTTCTTCGTCCTTTTCCATCGGGATTTCTTCCCAATTAGAAAAACACCCGATCAAGGCAGCTCCTTTGTTGTAGGGAGCAAATAACTTAAATTCAATTGGAGCGACCATAGTACCTCTTTTTAGAATATTTCAGTAAAAGTTGATAATGTTAATCTCGCAAAATTAAGCGAACTCAGGCATCAGTCTGCGGATATAAATTTTTTAACTGCTTAACTATTCCTAAAAGTAGGAGTATCTTGCTCCTGCCGCAGCATTTTGTGTGAAATCGCGCCAGTATTCGTAAGTTCGATCGCAATTCTGCTAATTGGCGAACGAGCTACCTAAGCTTTACTAATCCATTCGTCATTTTGTATCTATCTTAAGGTATATTTAGTTGCACAAGTATTGTTTTAAATATCTGCACTGGGATAGATTTAAACTTCAAATCTAGCTTTTTTTCAACTTGAAACTATGCGGCTGGGTACTGGCGGCGTACCTGAGATTATTGGGAACACTTCGCGGCCAGCACCCTAGTTTTAAGTTACTTTTACCTGCTGGTCGTGCTTCATCCCACCAAGCCGGAACGGAGGGCGAGTACGGCTGCCTGAGTGCGATCGTCAGCGCACAACTTGTTTAAAATATTGCGGACGTGAGTCTTGACTGTACCGACAGTAATGTACAGCTTTTCGGCGATCGCAGCATTGCTGTAACCCTGCACAATCAGTTCCAAAACCTCTAATTCCCGCTCGGTTAAAGGGTAAGTTTCAATGATGTGACTGAACTCGGGTTCGGCCGCCTTAATTGTGACTCTTTTGCCCTCAGCCTTCGGTTCTTCCGGGGCCGACTCTTTCGTGCGAGCTTGTTTCAGGACAATGCGGGCGATCGCCGGATCGATCCAAGAGTTACCTTCGTGAGTTACTTTTACGACATCTAATAACTGATCGAAGCTGATATCTTTCATGCAGTAAGAGTCAGCTCCGGCGGCAAAAGCTGCCAGCACTTCTTCTTGATTGTCCTGAAAAGTCAGGATCAAAATTTTTGTATCTGGATCGGACTCCGTTACCGATTTTTTGAACTTTTGTGTCAGTTCAATGCCGTCAAAATCCGGCAAGCCAATGTCTACAATTGCCACGTCAGGCTTTGAAGACTGAAGCAGTTTCAATCCGTCTGTAGCGTTAGCTGCATCCCCGACTACTTCTATCGTGTCACGCTGTTGTAAAGCTGTGCGGATGCCGACTCTTGTCAAGTCGTGGTCTTCTATCAAAGCAACGCGAATTTTACTCATCTTTCTTCCAATAGTCCACTAAATTTTTAAAATATGGTCAACTAACTCAGCTAAACTGAGTAAATTTGAGAATGTGTCCCGATTTAGGGTTTGACAACCCGCACATCTTTTTTAAGCATACTCATGCAGTCACCCTGTTGCAAGTTAATTTTTAAGTTGTTTTGCTGCGATCGTCGGCGATCGCCGGATCGCGGGACGCTAAGCTTTGAATGTTTTAACAGTTTAACTGAATTACGTTATTGTCCGCCCGTTGATAGAGGTAAAGATAACACTACCCAGATAGATTGAAAGTATAAAAACTTTTGATGCACTTGGGCAGTCAAAATAAACAAAGCTAGCAGCACCAGTCTGGAATCGATGTTAATGCTCTAGTTGAATGCTTATTGATAAAAACCAGTTATGACTCACTATCAAGGCAATAACTATTTTAGCGCCGATTTTTCGGACAGGGAAACATTACACAAAGTATCAGAAATAACCTCCCCCCAAGGGCAAGTTGGCGACTCCGAAACTCAGGACGATCGCCCTGCATCGCCAGTTCCTCACATAATAGTTTGGAAAGTAAATGCCAACGGCCAGGCGACCTATTTGAGTCCTTGCTGGGAGGAGTACACGGGGGTACCAGCATCAGCAGGATTAGGTTTCGGCTATCTGGCGTGCGTCCACCCAGAAGACCGCCCCCGTCTGTTGGCGCGATCGGGCCCGAATGTCAGGGATGCACAAAGTTACGAAATAAAATTTCGTCTCCAAACGCGCTGCGGCACTTACCGCTGGAACATAGCTAGAGGCTCCCGGGCGAACCCAGACAGTCAAGATTTTTTAGAGTGGGTGGGAACCTACACAGAGATGGACACGATCGAACAAACTCAAGCCTGGCCAGAAGGAGAACCAGAATTTTGGCACCCTCAAGCCTGCTCGGAACCTAACTTCAGAGCCGAAAATTTGTGTGAAGTTATAAAGGTAACGGATGCAGCAGCAGATTTGCAGGCGATCGAGCGGTTTACAAATCTGTTAAGCCAGCGCGCGGGTGACTTGTCCGAGTTGTTGCAAGCGCTGGCGGATGCGACTCTGGAGGCGATCGCCGGAGCTGAATTTTGCCTGGTGGCGCTCCCGGAGGGCGATTGCAGCGGCCTCAAACTGATCGCTGTCGGAGGCGCCCAAAACTTTGAGAAAGGCAAAACCCCCCAGGTGCAAGACAAGCTGCTGTTGAAAGCGTTTGCGACGGGAGAGTCTCAACTGTGGTACTCTGACTCCGGCTCAGGCGTGCCGGCGGCGACTTGTGCAGCGGCGATCGAGTCGGGGGAAACCGGGCGTTTGGGCGTGTTGGTGATCGGCAACGGGAAAGAGAGCGCGGCCCTTGACGGATCTTTACCACTGCTGGCGGTGATGGGAAAACAAGCTGCGATCGCGATTAACACCGCGCGGGCGATCGAAAAATTAAAAAAGCAGGAACAGCTTTTAGACTTGCAAAACGAGCTACTGATTCGCCAGCAGGAAGAATTGGAAAAGCAGAGCCGCCGCATTCAACAGCAAAAATTGCAACTGTTAGAAGCAGCCAGGTTAAAATCGCAATTTTTGAGCATCATGTCCCACGAGTTGCTAACTCCCATGAATGCAATTATCGGCTTTTCGCAATTGCTGCTGCGCCAGCACAAACAACTGCTGAGTACCCAGCAAACACAGATGGTTGCGCGCATTTTAAATAACGGCAAAAACCTGCTAGTGCTGATTAACGATATCCTTGACCTCTCCAAAATAGAGAGTTGTAGCACTCAATTAAAAACAGAAGAATTTGATTTAGCGCACTTAGTCATGGATGTCGCCCTGGAATTCGGAACTCAAGCCACCGAAAAGAAAGTGGCAATTTCAGTCAACGTCTGCTTGCAGGATCAGTTTATAGTTAATGACAAGTGGCGGCTGCGACAAGTTTTGGTCAATCTGATTTCCAACGCGGTTAAATTCACACATCGCGGCTGCATTTGGATTGAGGTGGGGGAATTAAATGGCGATCGGCTAAATATCACCGTTCGCGACACAGGAATCGGCATCGGTGAAACCGATCTGCCCCACATTTTTGACAAATTCCACCAAGGAGACCAAACCATAACCCGTAATTATCCAGGTACCGGTTTAGGACTAGCGATTTGTGCCTCTTTAGTTCAGATGATGAACGGCACAATTACCGCAGAAAGTCAGCTTGAAAAAGGTTCGACATTTAAGATAGAAATTCCCCGAAAAATTCACGATAAACTATAAAAGTAAACAAGCAAGAACATAGCAACCCTAAACGATCGCACAAAACTTGTAGGGGTAGTGCCCCCGTGCCTACCCAGCCCCGTGCCTACCCTCAATCGGGGCAACCACGGGGGGTTTGCCCCTACAATAAATTATGCGAATGATGCGAGTATCGCTATACATGGAATATGCTGGATGTCCGCTCATTATCCAAATGCCGACTCGAATCTTCCTTTGTCCAGAAACAGTTGATAACGCCGACTAAAGACTAGAAGTTTTCCCTACTTTGTCCTGAGTTGCAATTGGTTTAACATCGGTGTAGCCCATATTATTAGCTACATCGCGCAGCACCGAAATTTGCTGTTCAAAATCAAGAGCTTCAATGTCACCCAACACGCCATTGACAGCCTCAGTTGCCTCATATCCTTCGGGGATATCCACAATCTTATCCCCCATCCCAATAGCCCAAGCATACCAAACCACCAACTGATTGTTAGCAGTTAAAGCTCCGTAAGCGCGAGAATAAGGCGTGTCATCGCGGTTGACAATAGCTCGCATTATATTCAGTTGTTCGTCATCGGAAAGGTTGTAAAAATCATCTAGCAGCACAGGAGCTAATTCGGGTTGGGCGGCGGTGGGGGCGGCTGGCGTAATAGAATCTCCCATTTCTTCGTAAATAAAGTAGAGCAGAGCCAGTTTTTCATCTGTACCCAACCCGTTGATTTTCTTAACCGTGTTTTGAGTATCGCTGGAGAGAGCGTGAGAATTGGTTTCGGCAGGTGAGTTCATAAATAAGTTCCTTAAAAAGGGTTACAAAATATATAAATATCAAGATTTGTAAGCACAAGTCACCATCCCCAAGAGGTAATGCAATTTTTGATTTGCGATTGTCTATTTTCGATTAAACAGTAGGAAATGACAGATTGTGTAAGGGTTTGGAGCTTGCCTAAACTTGCTTTCTTTTGGGAAACCAATGTAATGTCGAGCTGCTGCCCTCCCAGAAATCATCCTTAAGATAGAAGCAAGGGATACATCTGCGGGTAGATGCAAAAATCAGGAAATTAAGCAAGGATCAAAAAAGTGAATTGTTAAATAAAAGTAGCAAGGAGTCAGCTATGTCTGAAGTCAGTAAAGAATCAAATAACTCTCAAACATTTGAGGCTCAGCAGATATCTGAAAATGTGGAAGCTGGAGAACAAAAGTTGCCGACGGTTGATGTATCAGCAGACTACGAAGCTTCCAAAGAATTCAGTGTTAGTGAAATCGATCGCACCAGTGCAGGAGCCCAAGCTGCGGCCGCTGCAACTAAACCTAAATTTGATATTCCCGCTCCTAAAGAGATCGCCAAGCCCGCAGATTCCAGCAGCAAGCCCGAGGATTTTCGTTCGATGGCTAAGGAAGTTAAGCCCGCAGGTGCACCGGGGAATGTTACTGACGATTTGGTCGAGAAGGCGATCGACCTCGGTACTCCCGGCAGTTAATTTAGCCTGTCTCAATTGAAGGCAGGATGGTAATATCATTTCCGGTCGATTGCACGTAATTAAGGTAGGGGTTCACTTCACAAAAAAGATTTGCCAATAATTGACAATCTCAAAAACCCGCTCGACTTTTAATCGCTTTCAATCGATCGGACATAATTTAAGTCGATCGCCCGACCAATTTTTCCGATCGCCCGAGATCCCAAAATTTCAATTACCAAATCCACCCGATCGCCCGAAAGCATCGACTGAATAAATAACTCAGGATGCAGGGCTTTCCAGAAATATTCCACAAACCGATTAATTTCGTCCTCTCCCATTCCCGACTTACCAGCCGCGATCATTTCCCGTTCCGCCTGATTGCGCCACACTTGAGAAAGGCGGTAATCTCGGGGATACAAAAGCATCAACCGATCTAATCGGTTCCACAGCGGCAAATAGTCGTGCAGCCTCGCATTCATATCGCGCGCAAACTGACAGTCGCCCTCTGTAGAAATCGGAAACGGCGCCTCCGCCAAAAACTGGTTCAATGTCGCCTCTGCGACTGGATTCACCCCGACAAACCAACCTTCAAACAGTACAATATCCGCACCGAAAATAATTTCGGGTTGAGTTCTATCTCCCGCACCACCGCAGGCCGATTTGTCAAACCGGGGAATTTCTATTATATTGTTAATTCTATCAGTTTTAAAGACATCAGATTTTAGATTGTCAACTGCTAATTCGCAACTACGAAAACCGCGCAGCTTGTCTAAAACTGCTATTCCCAAGTCAATATCGTGAGTTCCCGGAGGGCCTCGCCAAATTAGACGCGGATCTGCTTTTTGGAGTAGTTGGCGCTCGGCATAAGTCTTGTAAAGATCGTCTAAAGAGATGCTGACTGTAGAACATTTTAGTTTTCCCAAAATCAGATTCAAAACTTGGCATAAAGTTGTTTTCCCCGTTCCTTGACTTCCTAAAATCCCTTGAATTAGAGTTTGGTTTGAACTTTGTTTTTCATTCGATAATTGGATTGCCAGCGGCAGCCAAAGATTCCACAAAGTTTCGAGAAAAACAGTTGACTTTAGGGGGAAAGTATGGAGTTCGTCAAGCAGAGAAAAGAATAAATCGGTTTTGTGGCGGACAAAATCGGCTGCATTGTCAGGAGTAATGTTAAAAGCGCGCGAGCGCGCATCATCGGCAAGTTCCCAAGCAGCCAGCAATTCTAACTCGCCGGCGCGGATATTGGTTAGCGGGCGATCGCCAGTTATCCATGCTTCTAAAATTTCTACAGGAGTTAAGTTCGATCGATCCATCTTCTGCAAAATATCGGGCCCAAACTCACCGAGAAAGGGCCCGGCCCGGATGCCCTTAATCTTTGATTCGGTGTAGGAGTAGTCACGAGCCAAGCTTGAAAGCTTCCACAAATAAATTGTAAGTCACACCAATTTTCAGAGCATTGAGCATTTCCACCCACAAAAAACGGGTTTTTAGCCGCGGGAAACCATAAACCAGCAGGCTCACCAACTCCGTCAACAATACTAACAGCGCACCAGCGATAATATCCCAATCAGCCGACTGTCCGGCGATCGTCGAAATAGCTGTTCCCAAAAAAGTGCCAAACAGCAAGCTAATTAGCAACAGCGAAATCCGCCGCCAAGGATTGCTCGCCCAGCGTGTGAATTGCTCGCCCAGAACATCAATCAATCTGTTAATTCGGGTATTCTGCATAAAACTTAAAATTTATACTGTTGAGTGAAAAAATGCGGCTCCAGATTTACTCCAAATCTTTACCGGGTGTGTATGCCGGCATCTAAAATTTTAAATTTAACATCTAATATGGTGTTGACCGATCGCCTGAATGCGTTATAGCGTTTCAAGCGAAAGATGAGGTATGCCGAGGTATGCTGGAACCCTTATATTATCAAGCTTTTCTTGGCAAAATGGGCACCTCACTTTTTAGAGAAAGGCTATAGCTTTCGCGACAGACACCGAAAGCCCTGATCTTCGTTAGCCAAGAGGAGAGCTCTGAACGGTCAAGTAATT
>NZ_JADEWV010000314.1 GCF_015207455.1 Microcoleus sp. LEGE 07076 | reverse complement strand
CTGCAAATACAGGTTTGCATCCACAAAAACAACACACAAAAAACCCGGTTTCTTGGAGAAACCGGGTTTCTGAATTCCTTCAAAGTTTGAGATAGAATCAAGTTTTGATTGTTAACTCCAAACTCTCACCGCTTAAAACTCTTGAGATTTTGCTGCTGTTTTTGCCCGATCGATCTTTAAGATCAATACACCCAAAGGCGACAAACACAAGTCGATCGAATAAGAACTGTTGTGGAACCACCACTCTTCAGTCCACTTACCCCCCAAATTCCCCATATTGCTGCCCCCGTACTCCCGCGCGTCGCTATTAAACAACTCCGTATAGAAACCGGGTTCCGGCACTCCGACGCGATAGTGAGAGTGCGGCTGTGGCGTAAAATTGCACACCGTCACCACAAACTCATCGCCATCCTTCTCGCGGCGCACAAACGCTACCACACTATGCCGATTGTCGCTGCAATCAATCCACTCAAACCCATCCTCAGCAAAATCTTGACTGTAAAGTGCCGTTTCGCTGCGGTACAAATGGTTCAAATCCTTAAAAAACAGCTTCAACTTTTGGTGCGGTTCAAATTGCAGCAAATCCCACTGCAAATCTCCCCAAACGTTCCACTCGTGCCACTGGCCGAACTCCATCCCCATAAAAATCGTTTTCTTTCCGGGGTGAGCAAACATAAAAGTAAACAAACACCGCACGTTGGCAAACTTTTGCCATTCGTCTCCAGGCATTTTGCCGATGATGTGGGCTTTGCCGTGGACAACTTCATCGTGGGACAAAGCCAGCATGAAATTCTCGCTGTGGTTGTACCACATACTGAAAGTTAAGTTGTTCTGGTGAAACTGGCGGAACCACGGATCCATGTGGTAGTAGTCGAGCATATCGTGCATCCAACCCATGTTCCACTTCAGGTTGAAGCCCAAGCCACCCAGATAGGTCGGCCAAGACACCATCGGCCAAGAGGTAGATTCTTCGGCAATCGACAGCGATCCTGGGAAATAGCTAAAAATGACGTGATTCACCTGTCGCAGAAAATCCGCCGCCTCGATATTTTCGCGGCCGCCGTACTGGTTGGTCAGCCATTCTCCTGGTTCCCGACAGTAATCCAAATACAGCATAGAAGCTACCGCATCTACCCGAACTCCGTCGATGTGGTACTTGTCAAACCAGAACAAAGCGTTTGATACTAGGAAATTCCTAACTTCGTTGCGGCCGTAGTTAAAGACTAGGGTTCCCCACTCTTTGTGTTCGCCCTTGCGGGGGTCGGCGTGTTCGTACAAGTGAGTTCCGTCAAAGAAAGCCAAACCGTGGCCGTCTTTGGGGAAATGGCCCGGCACCCAGTCCACGAGTACGCCAATGCCGTTGGCGTGGCACTCGTCCACAAAATACATGAAATCTTCAGGTGTGCCGTAGCGGGATGTTGGGGCGAAATAGCCGGTTACTTGATAGCCCCAAGAACCGTCGAAGGGATGTTCGGCAATGGGCAGTATTTCGATGTGAGTGAATCCTAAATCTTTGACGTAGGGAATCAGCTTCGCGGCCAATTCCCGGTAAGTTAGAAACCGCGCGCCCGGTTTTAGTTCTGAAACCGCAATGGCTGGTTGTATGTCACCATTTGGCAGCACCGCGGGTTCGTCTGTACTGGAGTGTAGCCAAGAACCGATGTGGCATTCGTAAACCGAAACCGGCTGAGTCAGTTGGTCTGTGTCCCGCCGCTGTTCGATCCAAGCGCTATCGTGCCAAGTGTAGGTATCTAAGTCGGTGACAATTGAAGCGGTTTTGGGCCGGACTTCTTGCTGGAAACCGTAGGGGTCGGACTTTTCATAGGGATGTCCGTCTTGGTTTTTCACTTCGTATTTGTAGTGAGTTCCGTAGGATAGTCCCGGAATAAATAATTCCCAAATGCCGTTTTGGGATTTCCGCATTTGATGTTTGCGGCCGTCCCACAGGTTGAAATCTCCTAAAACAGAGACGTTGCGGGCATTCGGAGCCCAAACGGCAAAATATACTCCTGTGATTCCGTCTACTTCGGTGAAGTGCGCGCCAAGTTTTTCGTAAATCCGGTGGTGGTTGCCTTCTGAGAATAGGTGAAGGTCAAATTCTGTGAGTTTGGGCGATCGAAAGGCGTAGGGATCGTAGATGAAACGTTCGTGTTCTCCTTCTTTGACTCGCAGTTGGTAGTTTGCGAGTTCTGGGGTGTCGATCGTACATTCAAAAAAGTGAGGGTGACGATCTGATTTCATCGGGTGTTGCGCCCTCGACTCCGGCAATACTACCGATACCGCATCCGCGTTGGGCAGATAAGCTCGGACAGCCCAGACTTTTTTGCCATTTTCTTCGATCGTGTGGGGGCCTAGCACTTCAAATGGATCGTGGTGCTGATTCCCAACAATCCGGTCAATCTGTTCAAAGGGGACGGTCGCGGGCATAAAACTACCTACCTGAATCTTTTAACTAAATGGCTTTCAAAACCTAGAGCGCCGCTGCACTTTACATTTGGATACATTTTTGATTGCTCATCCTATCACTGATTAGCATGATTTTGCAGGTGCCGCGGCGGCAGGGCGTGCGCTCTTGTCCGCACAGCCGACAATCCGATTGCCTTGCCGCCGCGGCCGAGCTGTGATTTTACTGCTAGTGACTAACTTCTTCTAGCTATATAAATCTTAAAACAGATTGAAAAATTTAGATTTTTACCTAAATATTCTTGACTTTTTATGCACTATATGATAGAAAATATTTTTCAAGTTTCAGGACGCTTGGCATCTGATGATGAATAGCTGGAATTTTTAGGTACGGACGATCGCCCGACAGGTATATTTTAAAGTCCCCGAACGCGGGTTTCGCCACCAAGTGCGTGAATTTTGGCAATGCGATCGAACAGCCAAGGATAGTCAAAGCATCAAACAACAAATAACACCCAACTTGAGGCCTAGACCGATGAGATGAAAAAATGCCAGAAGCGAACTTTTTTCACCTGCTGGCTAGGCTCGTTGGGCCTAGACTCCTTAATAGCCGTAGCTATGGAGCCTTCTTAGGAGCAGGGGTAGTTGCACCAGCCCCAGGAGCGGCTTTTGGAGTTTCCTTCGCAGCAGGTGGAGCAGAAACAGGAGGAGTAGTAGTGCTGTCGGGAGTAGGGCTAGCGCCGCCGCCGGTTTCACCGCCACAGGCTCCGAGGGCTGCTGCCAAGCCCATTACTAAAGTCAAACGAATTAATGCCTTGTTCATAAACACTCCTTAAACAGTGAAAACCCATCGCAAGGAAGGGAATAGTGTACTTGAGAAACCATGCTGGCACGAATAGATCAACGATTCGCTCGTTGATTACAATACTGCATTTGTTAATAAATTTCACATAGATTCTGGCTAACCGGCAAAGATTTCTTTTTTTTTTGCAAATCCTGAAGTCAAAGTGACCGGTGGTAGGATGGGTTGGTTGGTTTGTGATGTATCTTGGGTAAGGATAACCGATCGCCAATTGTGGCCAATGGTGACAATTGGCGATCGGCAACAAAAACTCCTAGCCTCAATCAAGCTGAAGCTGCCCCACTCTACGTATTGGTGAACTCTATGACTGCTGCTATCAGATCCCGGGATTCTCGCCGCTCCCGATCGACCCAGAAGCCCGCCCCTGACCGACCCAACAGCAAAGTTACTTCTATTGCACGAGCTAGACGGGCAAAGACAGGGCCCGAATTGCCCAACTACGATATCGCCGAGGCACAGCCAGCGCCGGGTGCCCAAGCATCGGTGCTGAAAGTGATGCCCGATCGTCAGTGGCAGCCGATGTGGCTCCAATCTCTTTTGCGGGTGGAGCGCGCCTCTTCAGCGGCTGTGATTCTGCTTTTAGGCGGTGCTCTGACTCTCTACGGTTTGACTGTCTACAGCGAGCAGCGGTGGAGTCAAGAATATCAAAAGCTGGAAACTTTGCGCCTCCGGGAACAGCAGTTGACTGCTGCTAGCGAAGTTTTGAAACACCAACTTGCCAAAGAAGCTCAAAACCCAGAAACCGGTTTGGCTCCGCAGAGTCCGGCTGACACGATTTTCTTGCAGCCGATTCCCGATCGCCCATCGCTAGGGGCCAGGATACCAAATTCAGAAGCACCCGCCATCAAAAATCAAGGAGATGCCGAAACGCCGTTGGGCTATTGAGGCAGTCTCAGTCGATTGGGGCATTGAAGGTTTGAGATTTGAGATTTGCTCCACAGATCGATCGGCGAGCTTGAATTTTATCGGAAAGTTGTGGTTTTCCACGACTAAAGCAGGCGGCACGGTACCGGTTTTTGGGGCAGTATCAAGGCGCAGAAGGCCGGAGGGGAGAGTTTCCGAGGGCCTTGCTTGTTGTTAGGCTTTTGTGCGAGTCGCGCTCGGTTTCGGCATCCCAACCGTCGGTTACAAATTAAAAATAATTAACACCATTTCAAAAACAAGAATGCAGCTAGGATAGGGGCGCGGCTCGTCGGCAACCGGGGAAAAATCAACGAAAATACGCGGGCTGCCGTCTGCAGTAAGGGTAAAAAACTTGCTGGTCGATCGAAGTCGAAACTCAGGTTTGAACCTGTTGATGCGTCCGGGATTGCCAACAATCGCCCCCTGTTCCAAACCCGATTTATCGTCATTGCCAATTATTTAATGATTCAATGCGACTGAGGTACGGATAGTCATCACCTTGGTTTTTGAGAAAAATCCTGTAAAAAACTAGGTCGATGCAGGTTGTGAGGTGCAAGTCCTAATTCAAAATCTAAAATCTAAAAACTAAAATCTAAAATGGTCTAACTTGCTTTTTAAGTTTAAAAATTATGAGCTACGACCCCCGTTTTGACCGCTACAGATCGCCGAACTTTAAACGCCCAAAACCGTCGGGCGATCGCGGGATGGATAGCGACGCGGCGCGTACTTTGTGGGAAAAAAAATCTAAACCCAGGGTTTCCGGCACAAACGGCCCGCAGGCACAACAGACGGTTCCACCTTGGCCCAGGTGGTCGCAGGAGCGTTTAAAACGCAACAAGTTTCGGTTGTGGGCGGTGTGGGCAGTTGTGA
>NZ_JADEWV010000313.1 GCF_015207455.1 Microcoleus sp. LEGE 07076 | reverse complement strand
CGTCTCGTAGGAATTGATCCGCCCGTAGAAGGCTTCGCCCAGCTTGCGGATCTTCTTGCCCACCGAAAGGTCGCCCACGCCAAGCTCTCTCAACGCATGGTCCAGCGCGCTCACATAGGTGTCGAACAGCGCCTGGGCGGTCTCGGCGGCCAGCGGCCCCTGCCCCTTCAGCCGCTCGAGCAGCAGGTAGACGTGCACGCTGTAGATCTCGAACCGGCCCTCGGGCGTGTCGGGCGCGCCGAGGTCGGCGTAGAGGGTCGGGGTGCGCGACTGCGCCACGGTCTGGGCGTACAGGGCGCGCCCCGCGGCCACCGCGGGCCTCGGTTTGAACAGGCGCTTGAGCATGGAGGCCTCGATTTTGCCCCGAGTGGGAACTAAAGGGCGCATTGAACTAAGGGGCGGCCGGCGATAGGTCAAAGCCTCTTGCCGTCTGGTCGCCAGAAACGAGTCCTGATGTCCCGCCACGCCGCCCTTGCCCTCCTCGCCGCCGTGACCCTCGCGGGCGGCCTCTCGGCGTGCTCGCCCATCACCAGCTATTCCGGCTTCCAGGCCATCGATTCCGATCCCAAGGACGTGAAGGTCGGAACCGACACCAAGTCGACCGTGCGCGCCAAGCTGGGCTCGCCCTCGGTGCAGTCCACCTTCGACCCGAACGTCTGGTTCTACGTGAACCAGATCAAGGAGCGCGTGGCGTTCCGGCGGCCGCAGGTGACCGCCCGCAACGTGACGGCCATCACGTTCAACAAGGACACCGAGATGGTGGAGACGGTGAACGTCTACACCCTGAAGGACGGCAAGGTGATCGCGTTCAACGACCGCGAAACCCCGACCCGTGGCCGCGAGATGACCGTGCTGGAACAGTTGCTGGGCAGCGTCGGCCGCGGCGGCCTGCTCCCGCAGGACGACGAGGGTGTCCCCGGCAGCCGTCCGGGCGACCGGCGGTAAGGAGCCTCCCTCCCCTGCGGGGGGTGTCGAGCGAAGCGAGACGGGTGGGGAAGTCACGAATATCCCTAACCCCGGCGCTTCGGCCCACACTTCCCCACCCTGGCCGCCGAAGGCGGCCTGTCCCTCCCCGTTGGGGAGGGATGATCACTCCACCGTCACCGACTTCGCCAAATTGCGCGGCTGATCCACATCCAAACCCCGACGCGCCGCAATGTGATAAGCCAATAATTGCAGCGGAATTACTGTCACAATCGGCGACATCAATTCATCCACCAAAGGTACCGGCAAAACGTGGTCAAAAATATCGGCTTCCGCCACACCTTGTTTCGGCGTAACGCCAATTAAACGGGCGTCGCGCGCCTTCGCTTCCTGAGCGTTAGAAAGGACTTTTTCGTAGACGCTTCCGGGCATGGCGATCGCCACTACAGGCACTTTAGCATCCAAAAGGGCGATCGGGCCGTGTTTCATCTCTCCCGCCGGATATCCTTCAGCGTGAATATAGCTAATTTCCTTCAGTTTCAGCGCCCCTTCCAAAGCAATCGGAAAGTTAATTCCCCGCCCCAAAAAGATAAAATCTTGGGTGTCAGTAAACTGGTGGCACAATTCCTCCACATACTGTTCTTGAATCTCCAAAAACTTTTCAATTTGCCCTGGCAAATGGCGCAAACCAGCAATAATTTCTGTCAATCTTTCCGTGCTGATTGTTTGTCGCTGGTGCGCTAAATCCAAAGCTAAGAAATAGAATGCCATCAACTGAGATACAAAAGTTTTAGTTGCAGCAACGCCCACTTCTATGCCGGCGTGGGTGTGGATAATGTGCGGCATCATGTGGGCGATCGAACTTTCTGTCCTGTTAGTAATCCCTAACATTCGCGATCGAAATTTATCGGTGAAACCCGCGCGGCGCTGCTGTTCCATCCCCAAAGCAGCCAGCGTGTCCGCCGTTTCTCCAGACTGTGTTACCCCAATAGTTAAAGTATTTGCTGTCAACGGTGCCGGTGCGTAACGGTACTCAGAAGCGTACTGTACCGCAGTGGGAATATTCGCTAACTGTTCCAACAAATATTTGCCAATTAGCGAGGCGTGCCAGCTCGTTCCGCAGGCGAGAATGGAAATTTGTTCGACATCGGCGCAAAGTTCTTCTGGCAAGTTGAGATTGATGGGAGAACGCAGACTTTCCGGCTGCCAATCGCTTTCTAAATAAGTCTCCAAACAAGCTCGGACTACGGCTGGCTGTTCGTAAATCTCCTTGTGCATGAAGTGTTTGAAGCCTTGTTTTTCGACTAAAACCGGACTCCAACCAAGGATGCGCGGGCTTTTTTTGAGCCTTTCTCCTGTAAAGCTGTAAACTTCCACTCCCATCGGAGTTAGCCTTGCTAATTCGCCATTTTCCAAGGACAAAACGGTGCGGGTGTGAGATATTAAGGCCGGCGTGTCGGAAGCGCAAAAAAATTCGCCGGCACCGAAGCCGATCACCAAAGGAGCTTGCTGTCTGGCAACAATTATTTCGTCGGGAAAGTCAGCACAAATAGCAGCGATCGCAAAAGCTCCTTCTAATCTATTTACCGCCTTTAAAACCACTTCCAAAAACGACAAATCAGCAATTTCCTCGGCTGTTGGATCTTTTTCTTCTTCCTTCTTCCTTCTTCCTTCTTCCTTGTTCCTTCTTTCTTCGGCAAAAAAATCAGCTATTAAATGAGGAATAACTTCTGTATCGGTATCTGAGACAAATTTATGTCCCTTCGCTTTTAATTCTTTCCGCAATTCGCGATAATTTTCAACAATTCCATTTTGAACAACGGCAATTCGCCCGCTATTGTCCATGTGAGGGTGAGCGTTATATTCCTCTGGTTTGCCGTGAGTTGCCCAGCGGGTGTGTCCGATGCCGATGGGAGCCGGAGAGTCAATCTCTGCTAGCTTTTCCCGGAGGTTGTGCAATTTGCCCTTTGCTCGGATGCAGGTAATTTCTCCTTCGGAGATGGTAGCAAGGCCCGCTGAATCGTAGCCCCGGTATTCTAGTTTCTCCAATCCTGCTAGCAAAATCTCGCTTGCTGCTTGCGTGCCGATATAGCCAACGATTCCGCACATTTAACGTACTACTCCTGCTTTGCGATCGCAATAAAACCCAAGTTTTATCATTTTTACACCAGTTGCAAAAAGAATGCAACTGTAGGGAATATCTCCGGGAGCATCTTGTGTCGGCAAAAAGCATTTTTTGGTTGTAGTGCGAGATTGCACTACAAATGCTGGCGCGTTTGATGCTACCAGAGCCCCACCATGATACTCATCAATCATTCCCAATCGAAAATCGTATTGCCTGCTTCGTGCCACAAACTGCAGATTCCGCGCCAAAAGAGAGGGGGCAATTTAATCGCCCCCTCTCTTGTACGGGTAATTCGATCGGCGTGTCGATCGAACTTTAGTAAGCTAGACCCATACTGCGAGTTGTTTCGGCTCCCAGGTAAACCCGGATGCTGAGAAAATCGGTAGGGCAAGCAGTTTCGCAACGCTTGCAGCCTACACAGTCTTCTGTGCGGGGAGATGAGGCAATCTGAGCCGCTTTGCAGCCATCCCAGGGCACCATCTCCAAAACATCAGTCGGACAAGCGCGGACGCATTGAGTGCAGCCGATGCAGGTATCGTAAATTTTGACTGAATGAGACATTGAATAAAGGCTCCCAACGAGTCACTAAAAATTTGCTGGCTCTGCGGGTAAACAGATTTGACGGCGAGGTGCCACCGCTATAGCCTGCACAGAGAGTTAAGGGTTAGTCTACCGCAGTGCCTGGAAGCACTTCGCTAAAAAGCGACAAAACTTCACAGTTGATCGCGGTGAGAAAAAACTAAAGTCCGAACGATCGAACTTTAGAAAAACTAAAACCCTAATTTTTCTAACACGGGCTTTGTGGAAACAATATGTCGATCGAGTCCCAATTTTTTTGGTTCCACGCCCAAAGCCAAAGCCACCAATTGCGGTAAATGCAGCACCGGCAAACCCAATTTGCGCCCGATTACTTTCTCCACCTCCGGCTGTCGCGAATCCAAATTCAAATGACAAAGCGGACAAGGAGTCACCATACAATCAGCACCATTGTCAAGAGCATCGACAATATGTTTGCCTGCCATCGCAAAAGATTGGTTAGTAGCATAACTCGCCAGCGGCCAGCCGCAGCACTGCGTCCGCCCTCGATAGTAAACCGGAGTTGCCCCGATCGCCCGAAACACATTTTCCATCGATTCGGGTTGGTGCGGGTCATCGTAAGCCAAATGTTCCTGAGCTCGCAGCAGATAGCATCCGTAAAAAGACGCGCAGTTCAAACCGGAAAGCTTGCGGGTGACTCGCTTCTGCACTTCATCCAAACCGTAATCGGCAACGATCGCCCACAATAGATGTTTCACCTCGGTACTGCCTTGATAAGGCGAACAGCCTTGTTTTGCTAGCAAACCGTTCACTTTGTCAATGTAGTTGGGATCGGTTTTTTGGCAATCCTTGAGGCGATCGTCCACATGACCAATTACTCCTTGACAAGTGCTGCAATGGGTGAGTAAAGGCAGATTCAGTTGCTCAGCCAAGGCAATATTGCGGGCATTGACAGTATCTTCCAGCAACTGCGAATCTTCCTTAAAAGTGCCAGAACCGCAGCAGGAAGCTTTCTTGAGTTCCACCAGTTCAATGCCCAAAGCTTGAGTCAGCGCTTGGGTAGACTGGTAAAGTTCGCGGGCGGCACCTTGGGCCACGCAGCCGGGAAAGTAAGCATATTTGAGATTTTGAGATGGCATAGTCATTTCTGCTGGGGAGACAAGGTTCGGGACAAGGAACAAGGGCGATCCTCTTCGAGGGCTGCGCTAACGAAGTCGGGATGCTTTCTGCTTCGTTTTCCCTCTCCACAATTACCGTATCACCGCCTAGCTAGGAACCAATTGTCAGCTTTTCTCAAGGATTTTGATAGCGGTTTCCCCAAACAATGCAACTGCAGGGCAACTTCAAACCTATATCCAGCAAATTATTCAGCAAATCTTAAGCCAAAATCGAAAATAGAAAAAGCTATGAGTAAGGATCGTGAATTAAATAATTTACACATAATTGTGGGATGGGCTCTATAGCCCGTCCTGGACGGGCTATAG
>NZ_JADEWV010000312.1 GCF_015207455.1 Microcoleus sp. LEGE 07076 | reverse complement strand
CCCCTCACCCACCAAACCCTCCAAACCCATCACCAGCCCCGTCCCAGAATATGTCATTAAACCCTAACATTTGCTCCCACACCGATCCCTCAAGGCTCAAATATGTCAGAATTTCCTGACATATTGATCCCCAAAATCACGAAAATGCGTATAAGTACCCATGATTGGGGCAAAAGACCCCTTGACCAGACCGGGAATTGTCTGCAACATTAAGTCATGACAAAGCGATCCCAAAGAAATGCTTCGATTGAGCAACTTTGGGAGTCAGATAGCGCGTGTGCTGCCGGCACAGCGTTGCTAGCAGCACCGATCGCCCTCGCAAAATCGATCTTGTCAATCAAGAATCGACAGATAAAGCTTTATTTAGATCGGACGGTGCGCGCCGAAGCCAAAAAGTCACAAATCCCGATCGCAATTGGGGAAAAGACAAGCTAAACAAAAGCAAGGCTTCAAAGGTTGGAGAGATGCCGAAGCTCGAGCATATTTGCACTGAAAAGAGTTTCAAACTCAACAAGTCAACACATTTGTGTTGAAACCAAAAATCTAACCCGCCATCCAAATTAGTGGAGAACAAACTCATGGCAAAAGAACGCCCACCATTAGAAGAGATGACTTTGCGACAACTCCGCAGAGTTGCTAGCGAATGTGGAGTCTCTCGCTACAGCCGGATGCGGAAATCCCAACTCCTGGCATCAATTCAAGAAATTCAGCGCAACAAGTTTTCATACAGTCCATCTCGCAAACTAGAGGCACAAGAAGCAGTGGAAGCAGCAAAGTTTGAACTGGGTCAAGAAGACAGAACAGGCGGTTCTCTGGCGTCTGTGGATGAAGGTTTAGCAGATTTACCCAACGGCTACGGCGAAAGTCGGGTGGTTTTGATGCCCCGCGATCCAGAATGGGCTTACACCTACTGGGATATCCCCAACGATCGCAAACAAGAACTGCGCCGCCTCGGAGGACAGCAACTCGCCCTGCGGATCTACGACGTTACAGATGTTAACCTCGACATCCAAAGCCCGCACAGCATTCAAGAATATCCCTGCGACGAACTGGCGCGCGAATGGTACGTGCCAATCCCCGTGAGCGATCGGGACTACACGATCGACATCGGCTACCGCTGTGCAGACGGACGCTGGCTGATATTGGCGCGATCGGCCCAAGTCCGCGTCCCGCCCATCTATCCCAGCGACTGGATCGAAGACCAATTCATCACCCTCGACTGGGAAGAAGACTTGTCAGGTAAAACCTTCGCCGAACTCGTTCCCCCCAGCAAAAAAATGGCACAAACAGCCAACGGTGCCAGCGTCGGTTACAGCACCGGTAACGGCCTTTACGAACAAATATTCGGCATGGCAGAATCGTCAGAATCCATGCGCGTAGCTGGTTCGATGTTTGGTTCCATGCAGCACGTCGCCGGTTCAGTCCAGCAATCAGGCATCCACGAACAAGCTTTGAGTTCCTACGTGTTCCCCTCCGGCGTCGGAATGTGGGCTGCTCCCGCCATGTCCGGGCTCACCATGTCGGGTGTCGGTATGTCCGGTGTCGGTATGTCCGGGCTCACCATGTCGGGTGTCGGTATGTCCGGTGTCGGTATGTCCGGGCTCACCATGTCGGGTATGGGTATGTCCGGTGTCGGTATGTCCGGGCTCACCATGTCGGGTATGGGTATGTCCGGTGTCGGTATGTCCGGGCTCACCATGTCGGGTATGGGTATGTCCGGTGTCGGTATGTCGGGAGCCGGCTTCGCCGCCCCGATGCGCCCCCGCCAGTTCTGGTTAGTTGCTGACGCCGAACTGATCGTCTACGGCGCCACCGAGCCAAACGCCACCGTCTACGTAGGCGGACAGCCGATTAAACTCAATGCTGACGGCACTTTCCGCTTCCAAATGTCTTTCCAAGACGGCTTAATCGACTATCCGATTTTTGCAGTAGCAGCCGACGGCGAACAAAACCGTGCTATCCACATGAAATTCGAGCGCGAAACCCCAGAAAGGGGCGGCAATACCAAGGAAGATGCTGTGGTGGAATGGTTGGGCTAACGGTAACAGTCGATCGCGAGCCAGACTCGGGTGCACCTTTGTGCCAATTTTTTAACCATCACAAGGCCTACCGTCACCCGATCGCCATTTGTTAGGGTTAATCCCAGACAACAACCCATAACACCCCCTATACACCGTTCTCCTGTTTTGAGGAGCGGTGTTTTTTGTATTTAGAAGGAAGATTTGACAGTTGACAGTTGACAGTTGACAGTTGACAGTTGACAGTTGACAGTTGACAGTTGACAGTTGACAGTTCACTGAGGGAATAAGGAACAAGTATTATTTATTTGTACGGTGCGTGAGGGCGAGAAATCTTTAAATCCACACTTCGAGACTATGACTCACGCACCGCCCCAACGATTGAATCATCTCAATGCTAGCGTCAACGATATTAGACACTCATCTCGATATCTGCCTGTAGATAGATGTCGGCTTAACTTGCGTTCAAACTCGGTACCTCAAAATTTCTAACTTTAACTCAACAATTATTAAGTAAGCTAAAGTTTACTTAAATTTTTATTGCACAAAGTCACTAAATCCCGTAAAAGCTAAAAAAGCGAGTTATCAGAGAAATAAGGCGATCGCACAGGCACTTCTGACAAGCAAATGCAAAAAATAAATTTCCCACCCCGGCGAAGGCAGAAGCATCCCCGTCTTTTAGGCTTATGTACCGTCACATTAGCAGCCGTCTTGCTGTCATTTATTCAGCCCGCACTGACTCAACAGCCAGTCACGCTAACCATGTTAATGCAAGGTCAAGACATTGCTAACTGGAAACCCTTTATCAAAGAATTTGAACAGAAAAACCGCGATATTCGCATCAACCTCATAGAAGGGCCATTTGACACAAACCTCGTAGAAAATCTTTACACATCTGCCTTTCTTTTAGGCGACTCGCCCTACGACATCATCAACATGGATATTGTCTGGGTTCCCAAATTTGCCGCCGCAGGTTGGGTAAGAGATTTGACAGACAGAATTTCCCCCGAACAACTATCAAAATTTATTCAAGGAAACGTCGAAGGCGGGCAGTATCGAGGCAGACTTTATCGAATTCCCCACGCTTCCGATGCCGGAATGCTTTACTACCGGAAAGACATTTTAGAACAAGCGGGAATTCCAGCACCTAAAACCTTTGAAGAGATGGCAAAAATCTCTCAAAACTTGCAGAAACAGGGAAAAGTAACTTGGGGTTATTTGTGGCAAGGCAAACAATACGAGGGAGTATCCGCGATGTTTGTCGAAGTGCTCTCCGGTTTCGGCGGCTTCTGGGCTAACCCTCAAACTTTTGAAGTTGGGTTAGATAAACCGGAGGCAATTAAAGCCGTAGAATTTCTGAAAAATACGATCGCCTCTGGCATTTCTCCACCAGGTGTCACCACCTACGGCGAAGAAGAAACCCGACTGTTGTTTCAAAACGGCAAAGCGCTGTTTTTGCGAAATTGGCCCTATGTTTGGAAACTAGCAAATGCCCAGGGATCGAAAGTTAAAGGCAAAATTGCGATCGAGCCAATGCTCAGCAGTACCGGAAAAACAGGCGGTTCCTGCTTGGGTGGCTGGGGCTGGGGAATATCCAAAACCTCAAAACATCCAGAACAAGCCTGGAAAGCAATTAAATACCTTACCAGCGAAGAAACCCAGCGCAAATTTATTTTAGAAACCGGTTTAATTCCCAGTTACAAATCCCTATTTACCAACAAAGCAATAGTCGCCAAATATCCCCACTATCCGCAACTCCTAAAAGTAGTGGAAAAGCCAGCTTTGCGCCCGCCCATAGCACAATACGCTCAAGCTTCTGATATTTTGCAACGCTATTTGAGTTCAGCTTTTACCGGGAGAATGAGTTCAGAAGAAGCAATGAAAGCAGCGGCTAGCGAAACTCGCAATTTATTAGGCAGTTTGAAACCCCCCAAAGCTTCGTAAAACAGACATTTTGCCTCTGTTATCAGCAGGCAAAATGCCTGTTTTACAAACAGTAGTTTTTTTATTGTGGGGTGGGCATCTTGCCCGCCCGAACGCAAGATGCCTGTTCCACAAAAAGTTAGAAACAGGCAAGATGCCTGTTCCACAAAAAGTTAGAAACAGGCAAGATGCCTGTTCCACAAAAAGTTAGAAACAGGCAAGATGCCTGTTCCACAAAAAGTTAGAAACAGGCAAGATGCCTGTTCCACAAAGAGTAAATATTTTGAGTGTGGGGAGTAGGGGGTGGGCACGCGAGCCCGCCCAAAAATAAATTAAAGATGAGAAATATGCAATTAGACAAAATGCGACAGCGCGAACAACAAACCGGATGGATATTGGTAGCACCAGCTTTAATAATTTTGGCGCTAGTATTTGCTTACCCAATATTGCGCGCTTTTTGGCTAAGTTTATTCACCCAAAACCTCGGTACTGAATTAAAACTGGTTTTTTCCGGTTTTGCGAACTACAGTCGAATGTTAGGCGACGGGCGTTTCTGGCAAACTTTAGGCAACACCGCAATATTTACAGTTGCCTCTGTTGTACTGGAATTAATTCTCGGCATGGGCATTGCCTTAGTTTTGAATCAATCTTTCACAGGGCGCGGAATTGTCCGCACAATTTCCCTGCTGCCTTGGGCGCTACCGACTGCATTGATGGGTGTAGCTTGGGCGTGGATTTTTAACGACCAATACGGCGTAATTAATGACATTTTGCTCCGCTTGGGATTGATTAACAACAGCATTAGCTGGCTGGGAGATCCGACTTTGGCAATGATGGCAGTTATTTCAGCGGATGTGTGGAAAACTACGCCCTTTGTCAGCCTGCTTTTGCTAGCAGGATTGCAATCGATTTCCGGTGATTTGTATGAAGCCCACGCCATTGACGGCGCGAGTAGTTGGCAGAGTTTCCGTCAAATTACCTTGCCCCTGCTGATGCCCCAAATTGTGATTGCTTTGCTGTTTCGATTTGCCCAAGCTTTCGGCATTTTTGACTTGATTCAGGTGATGACGGGAGGGGGGCCGGCGGGGGCAACGGAGACGGTTTCTATCTACATTTACAGCACGGTAATGAGGTATTTAGACTTTGGGTACGGGGCGGCTT
>NZ_JADEWV010000311.1 GCF_015207455.1 Microcoleus sp. LEGE 07076 | reverse complement strand
CTTCTGTCTCGAGCGTTTCGCCGCCTGCCAGGCGATGGTCCCGACCGTGATCCCATGCTCCCGCGCCAGCGCCTTGCGCGCCTCCCCCGCCGCATCGCGGCGGAACAGAGCCTCCCACTGGTCGTCAGAAAGTTTGCTCGGTGCTCCCATGCGCGGGGAGTCTAGTTCAGCCGCCATCCCGGGCGCGTCGTTTCCGCCCGGCGCCGAAGGACCCCTTGCGGATCAATCCCCTGACGGACGTGGCGCGCATAATAGAGGCTTTTGGAGCGACATGGGAATTTGTCCGCCCGGCCCGCCAGCGATGGTCCCGACCGTGATCCCATGCTCCCACGTCACCGCCAGCGCCATGCACGCTGCCCCGCCACATCACGGTGGAACAGAGCTCCCGCTGGTCCTCGGAGAGTTTGCTCGGCTTGCCCATGCGCGGGAGGATCGGGCGCGCACGAGCTAGGTCTATCAAAGCGCGGCAACATGACCCACCTACCGAATTCAGCGTACCCGCTTGCTCTGACCGCCACTGTGGCATTGCACAGCCCCGGCACTGGAATCATTGGTCGTCAACTCAAGGACTAATCCATCGCAAGCGCGTATCTCCGTCCATGCCGATCTCCCGCGGCCGACAGCACTAAACGAAGATTACGTTGGAACGCCTCCTCTGCATTGCGAGACAGCGGAAGAAGCCGTTCCTCCACGAAGCGCTCGGTCGCCAGTTGCCCAAGCGGGTTGTAGAAATACGGACTTATTGCCCTTGGTTGGGCCAGTTCAGACATAAAAAGCGATATAGCATTAACCCCCAAATGGTCAGTGCTCATATCATTCATATAAGGCAAAACTGCGAATCTAGCCGCTTCTCTGGTCGGCGATGGGCCCATATCGAGCGCTTCAATGACATGTCGCTTAATAAAATCTCCCCCATGACGGGCGATAAGACTGCCAATTTGTTGCGCATCCCAGTTGTTGTCGTCGTCATCCGCAACAAGCTCTGACAGCCATATCAACGCTGCTTCGCAATGCTCTTCCGCGATCCTACCAAGACCTTTGACATCGCAAGGCGTTCCAGAACCAAGCATAGATTTGGTAAGCGGGCCATTCCGCCGGCAAAGCATTTCGCCAAATAGTTGCTCATTCCCCTCCCAATTTAGTTCATCTATCCGAAACAGGCCAAAGTTCTCTTTAACCAACGCGTCATCCGGCAGCGCCACGAGCTCAGAAAGCTCTTTAAAGAGTACATCTTGGTCTGCACCCAAGCACGACATTAGAGCTATGCGTTCGATGCCCGTCGTATTCCGCAGCCATGCTTCAGGCACGGATTTCAAATCATTACGTCTTTCGATTACAACATGAAGAAGCTCTACGCCAAATGAGTCGCCGAATCGACAGCGCCAGATTGCTTCAACATGTTTTTCTTCAATGGCGTCAATACAGTGGTCTACATCGTCAAATCTGATGCGGAAATACAACGAATATACGGCCTCCCGAACACCACGTTCGAGCAAATCGAGCGCTATCTCGAACGATCGGCGGTCATCTCTTTCGCGCAACGAATCGCACACTACTGCAAATGCTTCGTCAGGCACGACGCCATCATAGTATGATTCTAGTTTACTGATTACCAGATCGGGATCAAAGTTGGCGAGTAGCGGGCCAATATACAATTTCCGCTTCTCGCTAGCTTCAATCTCATTTTCTATTTTCGTAACTTTTCGCTCAGATTGCAGCGACCTGCCTAGCAACGTTACGAACCTGTCGATATCACTTTCATTTAGTAGGGGCCCTAGCGCCTCGGCTAAACCATTAACTGTGGCGTTGTAGTCATACGGATTTCCTTCTAGAAGCGAGAAGAGATACTCCTTCCTGCCATCCCTTGGAATACGGCCTAAAACTCTGATCGCCTGTACACCCCAAGCCCCACCGTAGGATGCTATAGCCTCCAGGTCTTCGACATGTCGCAGAGTGAACGGAACCCGGGACATGGGGTATGAATTTGCATGGTCATCCCGGTCGCGCGCCGCCCGCTCGCGGAGAGCGGATGTTACTCGACTAATTAATTCTTCCTGCGCTTCTTCGGCAAATCGAACGGCACTCAGGGCCAACGATATATCAGTATTGATTAGGTAAGACATTGCGGCCTCAGCTTCGTCGTCATCCATCAATGAGATGGCCAAAAACAGGCACTGATCCCATTTCTTTTTCTCAACGATCTCTTTCAGCAACAGATCGCCATTCCGGTTTATACGGACAAGTTCTAAAGCTGCCAGATACTCGGTTACAGACTGATGTATAAATGACATGCGAGCGCCACTATACGGCACAAGCACCCCCTTCGAAATCAGCCAATTTAGAATATCTAGTGTATTAATATGACTGTTATTCGAATCGGATAAAAGGTGATCGTGGACCCATTCCGAAGGAAAGGCTTCGCGGCCATCGTCAAGAGCGCGGAAGGCAAGGCGAGAAAGATGTTTTGATAGAGGCAATGATAGAGATGAGCGTTCAGCCCACTCTCTGTCCAACTTGCTGATATACGACTCATAAATGTCTCGCGGCCGGGATCCATCCGATATGCTTATCTTTTCGGCCTTGAGGAGGCCGAGGAAAAATGGCCGAGAAAGTAAAGACTGAACGTCTTCTTTAAATTCCCCGCGAAGAAACACCCCCTTATCTGTTAGTACCCGTTCGACATGTATATTATCAAACTCAGACAGCTCGTAAGTCGGTAGGGCGAGCTGATTTAAACCGTCTGTAGTTCTTGAAGAAATTACAAAACTATACTCTCCTATCTGGTCCGATAAATTTGCTATGTCGTCAATGAATGATCCAGACTCTATATATTCTGACGGCATTTCATTATATGCGTCGAAGAATATCTTAGTTTTCAAACTCCCTTTTAGCGTCTTTAACGTAAAGCCTGGCGGTAGTGATGCCAGTATTTGAGAGTATAAGTCGCCTTGGTACAATTTCAGGTCCACTAATACGGGCATGTAAATTGGCGCTCTGTGACCCCCATCACCGAGGATGTAATCCTGTAGCAATTTCGCTAAGGACGACGCTGTAGCCCTGAACGAGAAACTCTTACCTGATCCCGGCAAACCGACGATGATAGCCTGCGAGGGGCCTTCAGAGAGAAATCTCGAAGCTGTCCAATATTCGTATGGATCGTGAAAGAACGCCCCGCGGCTATTTTGTTCTCCGTGATGGGAAATTCTAATGTCGACTAGTTCGACGTTCGGAAATAGTCGGCTAAGTCCTGCTGCATACCTAGCTAGAGCTAGCGTTCTATGCTCATCAGAAGGAGTTTCGTTTTTCCCTTTATCTTGATTTGCTGTAGGATTTACCGGTTCCGGCTTCAAACTCTCCAGAAGAACAAGCAGGGCGGAATGGTCCTCATCCCCCGCTTCATTCCTAGGGGCGTCGTAACTTAGAAGACGTATGCCATAATTTTTATCCCAATAGTCGTGTTCAGATTGATCTACGTTCGCGACAATCGCTATATGTTCTTGGGTCGTGCCCTTGTATATATTTAGAAGTATATCTTTTATGTATAGGAAATCCGGATCGCGTAGGCCAAAGCCAACATAAAAAACCGGGCGTGTTACAAGCAAGGTCTTTAACGCTTCTAGGGCGCTGTTTCGCTCGCCTCCCGGCATTAATACGCGATACTGTTCACGTGTTAGAATTATGCTGGCGCTATCCGAAGCATCGCCATGAGGCTTAAAAATGAAGTTCGATGCCCGAGCGCTCAGTATCTCTGCGAGGGATGCGAGTTGAACATTTGTTACGGGCGGCCTGAAAAATTCCTCCGGCAGCCAGAAACTGAGAGCCTGCTCGATTAGATTGTCATAATTTGTGGTGATGAAGCAGGTGGGGCCTAAGGTCACGAGAGCTCGGTGCACGATGCTCGGCTTTGCGCTTCCGAGCATCGTCACGTCCCTTATGAACTCTCCCATCGCTTGGGGGCCTAGCCTGTCGAACCCGTAACTTGCCGCCTGCAAGAGATCGCCTGTCCTTGCCTCCCTGCGGACGAGAGAAGCGTCTTTGCCAGCTTCCTCGAGGTACTCGGCTAGCTTGCCAATCAACCCTTCCCAGCTCGGAAGTCCAGACCATCGCGAAATTCCTGCGCCAACGAAAATTACAGCATCGGGATTGTCCAGAAACTTTCGAATGGCCCTTATTGTCATAACCGCCGCCCCGTTCCTGACTTCAAAAGAATCACAATTCTCGGGGACAAGAAAGCTTGTGACAGGCCACCAACGCAACCAATCGCGAGCGTCGCAGAAAACCCCTCCTCAATGCGCCTCATCCCAGTTCCCCGCCGCCCGCGCATCCACCACCAGCGGCACGGTCAGGGCCACGGCCGGTTCCGCCGCCCCCTCCATCACCCGTTTGACCAGGGCGACGGCGGCCTCGGCCTCGGCCTCGGGGGCCTCGAAGACCAGTTCGTCGTGGACCTGCATCAGCATCCGGGTCTGTAACCCGGCGTCCGCCAGGGCCGCCGGCATACGCATCATGGCGCGGCGGATGATGTCGGCGGCGGCGCCCTGGATGGGGGCGTTGATGGCGGCGCGTTCGCCGAACTGGCGCTCGGCGCCCGATTTGGAATGGATGGCCGGGATGTGGATGCGGCGGCCGAAGACGGTGGAGACGAAGCCGTCCTGTCGCACCCGGGCCTTGGTCGCGTCCATATAGTCGCGGATGCCGGGGAAGCGCTCGAAATAGGTCTTGATATAGGCCCCGGCCTCGCCCTGATCGATGCCCAGCTGGGCCGCCAGACCGAAGGCGGAGATGCCGTAGACGATGCCGAAATTGATCGCCTTGGCGCGGCGGCGGGTTTCAGAGTCCATCTGGTCGATGGGGACGTTGAACATTTCGCTGGCGGTGGCGGCGTGGATGTCGAGCCCGGCCTTGAAGGCGCGTTTCAGCTCGGCGATGTCGCCGATGTGGGCCAGCAGGCGCAGTTCGATCTGGCTGTAGTCGGCGCTAATCAGGACATGGCCGGGGGCGGCGATGAAGGCCTGACGGATCTGGCGGCCGGTCTCGGTGCGGATCGGGATGTTCTGAAGGTTGGGGTCGGACGAGGCCAGGCGGCCGGTCGAGGCGGCGGCCAGTTGATAGCTGGTGTGGACGCGGTCGCTGG
>NZ_JADEWV010000034.1 GCF_015207455.1 Microcoleus sp. LEGE 07076 | reverse complement strand
GCCTTTGGTTTAGTGTTAATTTCTAAAGTCAGAAGCTCGATCGATTTAACCCATATTTTGTTTGGCAATGTCTTGGGTATTTCAGATGCTGATATTACTCAGACTGTAATTATTAGTGTCGTCACCTTAGTAACTTTGGCAATTTTACGCAAAGATTTAGTGTTGTTTTGTTTTGATTCTACTCACGCGCGATCGATCGGTTTAAATATCACTTTTCTGTATTACGTGTTGCTGTCTTTGCTATCCCTGACTGCGGTGGCGGGACTTCAGACTGTGGGGATTATTTTGGTGGTAGCAATGTTGGTGACTCCGGGAGCGACGGCGTATTTATTGAGTGATAATTTTGACCATATGACGCTAATTGCGATCGCCACTGGTGTCTTTTCTAGCGTGATGGGAACATATATCAGCTACCACATCGATGGTTCCACAGGCGGATGTATTGTGGTGCTACAAACGCTGTTGTTTGTGTTGGCGATGATTTTTGCCCCAAAACACGGTTTGTTGGTTAGGGCGAAGAATGCAGGGGCGATCGGCGAATAGGGCAAGAGTCGATAAATGCGATCGTTGTTAGAACCACGACTCCTTAAAGAAGTCGGGTTCTCGGTATTAATCTCTAATCTGCTGAACTCAACTTTTCAGCTTTCTCAAGAAAGCTGCAAGCGAATTTTTGTCCTGAAAAGTTGCTCGAATTGTATCATTATTGTTGTAATCAACAATAACTTCAAACCTCTCAAACTCACCACTTGGACGATTGATATCAAGTGTATTTAGCTCTATTAGTGCATCATCAATCCTCTTAAACTCGTATTTTGTACCAAAAAGCGGGATGAGAATTATTTTAGCAATATAACGCTCAAGGCTGTTTCTCAGCGTATCCATAAAGCTATCGATTTCTTGTTTTGAAACTAGGATCAAAGCTTCTCCTAGCTTCTTTATATCTGAACTACTCAGATCAGCTAACTTTTTTGAGGCAATGGTATAGGTTATATCTGGAGTTGTTTCATCAAAGGCAATATCCAAATTGATTTTTTTAAATGCTGCTACCACATTTTGATAAGAAATATAAATAATGGCAAATCCATTATTTCTAAGTTGATCCAAAGCTGGTTTTGTGAATTCTCCAGCTAATACCGCACCATAAAATGGCGCTGACAAATTATGAAGCTCAATGATAGGTAGTATAGCAGCTTGGATTTCTTGAGCTTTGTTTTTTGAGTGTTTTGTATATCTACGCCATGCACATTCAATAAATGCCACAGGTGTACCAAGCTGGAGATCATTACCATCGACCTCAATTACAAAATCTAGATCGTGTTTATTGTCATATTTGTCTTTCCAAGTAACTTTTTTACCACTTCTAGCTTGACGAGTTCGCTGCCAATCGAGGTAGTAATTTTTGCTTTGTACAAACTGTAATAGCCGGGGCTTGAGAATATCGTTAAGTACGATATCTTCAATAAGTTTGCCTAGTTCTTGCCCAAATTTGTGTGATGAGGGTTCTGCCATAAATTAACCTTCTATCCAAAGTCGTCCTTCATGTAGTGGGACACTATGTTTTCTATTTTTCCACTTGATATTACGCTCTCTAATATGCTCAAAATTCCATGAATTAAACCCTGCTGAAATAGCCAGTTTACCGAGCCACTGCTCAACAGGAACATACACTCCATAGGGAGCTGAATCTCCGATTACAAAGCAAATTTTGGCATCAGATGCTGCAACTCGACGAAGTGCCTTAAATACAAATCCCATATCTGTAAAATAAGCAGCAATCATTGTGTGATATGCCTTATTGCCACTCTTGGTTCCGCGAATCCTTTCCATTTCTTGACAAATAGGAAGTAACTCGTCTCGAATCGCATCAATAATCGATTCAGCCATCAGAGTATCCAAACTAACTCGCTCTTTGGAAACGTGCTGTGAATTTGAACGGATGAGAAATTTACGAACTGTCTCATGTAAATCACTCCAAGAATTAACTTCGCCCCAGAAGGTCATTTCAAGACGTGTAGCATCTGCATAATCATAGTTGTTGGCATAAGGAGGAGAAGTAATCACTAAATCTATTGAATGATCGGGAATGCTGTTTAAGTTTCTAGCATCTTCTTTAATCAAAGTGGCTTGACTCGATCTAGTGATAAATTGCATTTGATACATATCTTCTTGCATCATAGCAACCTGCTTTTCTAGCGCCTCGAATGGTTCACAAGTCTTAGCTTTGCGTTTGTTAGGGAGAATATATTGCCACTGTGCAGTACCGACATGACTGGATGGACGTAGAATGGCACAAATAGCCAGAAAAATCAGAGACTGCAATTCTTCAGATAGAGAAGGGGCTATTTCAAAATAAGCTTGTCTGATTTTGAAAAGGTCTACTAAAGCCTCATCTGTGTAGCATTTGCTTAGCAATTCTGGAATTTTTTCTGGCAGCTTTTGTTGAAGACTTGCAGCAAAATGCTTGATTTCATTAACTGTTGCCAAAAATTCAGGAATATTTACCATCCAGGCGAGTTTTCCTTTGGCAAGCTTATAAACGAAAGGATGCGCTTCAATACCGTAAGAATTTACCCCAAGCTTATCAGCAGCGACGCAAACAGTGCCAGATCCTGCAAATGGATCGAGGATAGTTTGAGGTTCTAACTCTGTAATAACTTTTTCTACCCAAGCTGCTGAGAATCCCGCAGAATAGCGAAACCACCGATGGATAGGCAATTTCATATTATCGGTAAAAGTTCCTGTCCTCTCTTTGATAATCCTCGATTGAGTATTTTCGTGGGATTCAGGTATTGAGTCGAAAAGCCGAAGTTGAACAGGTTTAGTCATTGAGCCTCATGAGTTGAATACTCTCATAAATAACTACTACATTTTACCCTAATCCCGATCGCACTTTTCGTCTTATTCACTAAATTCAATATTCTCATACAAATCTGCCAGCAAAATCTCTACAGAAACAGACGTTAACATCAGCCGATCGCCCATAACACCATATTCCGAAAAAATCCACTTATTCGCATCAGTTTTGGAATATTGTTCCACATGCAGCCGATATTGGTCGATCAATAAATATTCTTGGAAACTGGGAATACTGCGATAAGCGGCAAACTTTTCATCTCGATCGTAAGCTCTAGTACCCTTAGATAGTACCTCAGCAATGAACACAGGATTGGTAATTGTATCAGTGCGTCCAGATTGGAGTTCGACTGGTTTCGCTACCACCATCACATCTGGATAAGTATAATTATTAAGTTGGCTAACCCAAAGCCGCTGATCCGATGCAAAAATACTGTAAGGTTTACCCTTGAGACTCACCCTCAAAATAGCGTTTAAGATGCTCGTGATTTCATTGTGATTCCGTGCGCCGCCGGCCATCAGAACAATCTGCCCATTGATAAATTCATGCCGCTCCAGAGAATTAACTTCCAATTCTAGATATTCCTGGGCCGTGTAGGTTTTGGTTTCAACTTGCGCGATCATACACAACGCTCTCTCTTAATCTACTCATTTTATTGTATCTGAAAATCTTGCTATTTCAACCTATAGCAATCCTAAATTATTCACAAAATTTGTAGGTATTGCTAAGAGTGCCTACCCTCGATCGGGGCAACCACGGGGGGATTTTCCCTACAACTGAAACGCAAAATATTCAAGTTTTAAGCAGCCTCCACCAGATAGTTCCCCAAATCTGGGCTACATACATTGCATCGTCGTGATAGCCTTGACTTTTTAACACGTTCTCCGCCTGTTTAAGGTAGGCAATTGCTTGTTCTTTGTTTTTGATTTCGTCTTTTTTTAACAAAGCAAATGCCAATTTCACGCGGGCATCAGCATCATTTGAATCAGTTGCGATCGCAGATTCCCAGTGGACAATTTCCTCCTCTACCGTCTCCCACTGCATTTCTTCGCTGAGAGTTGGCTGCCTGGGAAAGCCTTCAAGACCGTAATTTTTAATATTCAGAAACGTTGCAATGACTTCGGCTGTTTTCTGCTTGTCTGCAAAATCAGTGCTGAAGTATGAAGTTAGAGCAACGCACCGCTTTCCTGAAAATAGCACGAGACAGACGCGATACTTAATACTTTCGCTATCCTCTAACTTTTGTATTTCCACACCTGAAATATCTTGCAGCAGGTGTTTGATAATTTTTGTTTTGCAAATAAACGGTTGTTGGTGCTTGAAAATCAGATAACCGAGGTCTTTATCAAATGTAACGGTTTCAATCTGTGCAAAAATCACCACAAGCAAACCAATTAAAGTAAATAAATTCAACAAACTGCCGGAAAACCAACCAAACATGAAAAAGCTTCCCCCAACAATTAGGTGCATCCTAAAAGCAGATTTTTCTTGCATTTCCAGCTTTTTTGATGTTGGTTTCATGACTTTATCTTTGCTCTAATTAAATGGGTATTGTTAAGATAATCCATTATTTAATTATGCAAGTCAATTCATAAATTCATTAGTTTAAATTCATAAAAGTCATATTTTGATGTTTGGGGCGGGCAAGATGCCCACCCCACAGGAGTTTAATCAAATTTTGCTGTTTGCTGAAAGATCAATTTTTAGAAGACAAGGAGAGATTTGTCATGTTAGTCAAAGATTGCAATGGTAATAGTCCGGCAGGGGTTTAAACCCCTGCCTCAAAGCTAAACTCCTCTTGCATAAGACTGAAGAACTCATTAGTCCTATGCAAGAGGAGTTTAGCTATAAGAGGGGAATTCATTCCCGGTTGGAATGGCGGGCAGACTGGCAGAATTGGCGGACTGACAGCTTACGTTGACACCAATGACCTGTGCTTAAATATCGTCAGACAATTCACCAAATGCCCAATTAATATCAGTCTCAGCAACAACCCCATACTGAGGAAATGGTGAATGATTAGGAGACTCCACCGACTCCACCGAATGCACATTTGCTACTGGTGATTCGGCCACAGGTTCCACAACAACAGACTTAGATTTCTTAACATTAATTACAGGTGATTGTGCTCCATTATCTCCATGTTTACTGGTTTCATTCCGCAGCAACATTGCCATCAAACCGTCCAACAAACCCCCACTACCGCCGTTACCATTGACTGTGACATCGGGAACAACGCGAACGCTACCATCTGAGACAGCTTGCATCAATTGCAGCAGCGTGTAACTCTGGGTACCGAGAGCGTTGACACCAACTTGATAAGCATCCGCTTTTGCTTGTCCCATTAACCGAATTCCTTCTGCTTCACCGCTTGCGTGTTCGATCGCAGCAGTTGCACTCAATTGAGCAATTTTCACCCCTTGTTCCGCCGCCACCACCTGATTTTGAATATTTGCGATCGCCGTTGCGCGCACCAATTCTTGACGCTGATACTCTGAAATCCGCTGTACTTCGTAGGTTTTTTCCTGTTCCTGAGCAATTTTGCGATCGGTCAATGTTTGCATTAACTCTGGTGGCGGTGAAATCAAACCGATCAGCGTGTCCACAGCCTGCACATCATATGCCCGCAAGGCTTGACGGACGTGTTCTGCGGCCTCTGCTTGGCGTTCGCTACGCGCGATCAAAAAGTCGAGAATCGTGTATTCTTGAGCCGAATTCCGAAAGTAATTGCCCACAATTGGACGCAACACTTGGTCGATCAGATTCTGCATCGAACCTTGGCGCGAAATCACTCTCGGCGCATCCAAAGTACCGACATGAATGATTTGAAACACTTCTAAATCAAAGGTAAATCCGTCAAAAGAAAGCAATTTGAGAGCGCTTAATTTCGAGTCGTAGCCGTGTTCGCCGCTGAACCGCGATGTGAAGTTTAAAACTACATCGGTAGTAGGAACAAGTTCGACTTTCATCACTTTTGTATTGATCGGATGTTTGCCGGGATAAAGCGGTTCCACCCACACGCCTTTATCGCCTTTGTTGACAAGATTTCCGTGAGTAAAAGCCACGCCACTTACATCTTGGTGCGATCGCCCCACATAGGAAATCACGACGCCGACATAGCCGATCGGCACTTCGGTCATTTTTACCTGTTCGACTTGCACAAACCAGGGATTGAGGTTCCAGGAACCAGATAAAATCACCTGTTCTTGCAAGCCCCTGCGCCCGCCACCTTTGATGAAAGATTGCGCTTTTTGGAAATTGTCGTGGCCGGGAATTATCGGCCCCGCAATTTCACCTTCATCAATCGGAATTCCGTCGAGCACGTTGGCAATTCCCACGCGATCTGGAACAAGTTTGTACAGTTGAAGTTCCGACGGCTGCATACCTTTTGCCGCAGCATTAGCTGAAGTAATGACTTCAAATACAGCCGTATTAATCCGATAAGTACCCGTAGTGAGTATGGCTAACTGCCGTCCTTTTTCGCCACCGTCGATGAGAAATTTGCGGGCATTTTGGAAGTTGTCGCAATCGACGACTTTGCCTAAAATGCGATCGGCAGGAATGGTGGCTCCGTCATTGGCAATAATCAAACCAATTTCATCTTGAGGAACCACAACAACTGGTTCTCTGCGAACACTATATTGCCAGGGAAAATAACCGAAATGCCAGCCGGGAGGAAGGGTATCTGCTTGCAAACCTCCTTCACCATCGAGTGCAATCAATCTACTGGATGGCAAGTTTTTGCGGGAGAATTTCTTGACAACAATTCCTACTTCTCGTTCGCCGATCGCAATTAATCCCAAAGTCCAACCAATTTTGGGAATAAAAATGAACACAAAGAACATTGCGCCTACGGGAAAGATCCAAATCGGGATGGTAAAACCTTCTTCTGGCGCTGGTTGGACTTCCTGGGGTTGCGGAGGTGGCGATTTGACTTGTGCTGAAGTTGGTGGGGCAAAAGTGCCTGATACTGCGATCGTTGTTGCGAAAGATACTGCTAAGGGTAAAAGTTTGCGAAACAAACTTACTAATTTAGTCATGTTTTTTAACCTGCTTTAAGCTACGATATACAGAAATGTTGTGATCTACGATAAGTATTCAACTAATTTTTTTTAACGTCAATTCATTAAATTCATTAATTAAGTTCATAAAAGTCATATTTGGAATATTATTTTGTAGGGAGTGCGATCGTTCATGCAACAAAACGTTGGTCAAAACTTAACTTCAAACAGACAGTTTCTGTTGTTTGAAGTTAAGTCTAGATCCCCCAATCCCCCAGGGCGGTTTCATTCTCCAAAAAATGAGGGCTTTGTAGGGGTAGCGCAAAGAGTGCGTACCCGCCCCACCAACCATTTTCGGTCATTTCAGACTTTGGGGCAGCCACTCTTTGCTGCCCCTACAAGAGAATGAGCTGTAAATATCTCGATCGCCTTTATTGTTACTGGTTAATAAATTCGATAATATTTGATCTTAAAAATCAACCGTTTACTTCTCCCTTCAACGGCTTCAGCAATTATAAGTCTTAAATTTGAGCCGCCTCGAACTGGTTAAATACCTTGTTAACTCAAGACAAGTGTCAGTTCAAATAAAAAATCAAGAATGAACTACATTCCAGGAGGCAGTAAAAATCAAATTAACCTGGTTTCTTGACAAAAACCTACGCCGCGCGCCACTAATCCCAAGTTTTGAACAGGCCGGATGCCTATTCCACAATAATTATTCGATAGGTTTAATAAACAATCAATTAATTAATTAGAATAGGGGACAGGTGCTGGCGGTAATTTTTTGTTCGGTACAGGTGCGGTAGAGGGAATAGAAACTGGCGGTAAAGTTTGGCGCGGTACAGGTAGGGAAGTTGGTTGGGGTTCGGGTTGAGGCAAACCGGGAAAACGGATGTATTTCCAATTACCAGTAAACAATAGGTAGATCGCACCCGCAAGCACGACACCGCTAACCACAGCAGCAGCAATCTTCAAAACACTGTAGGGACGTTCGCCTTGAACTTCGGCGGTGCGTGCATTAACCATTACCTGATATCGCTGGTTTTGATAGCGATAGGCACACAGCCACACAGGTAGCAAAATATGCTTAAAAGTGATAGCATTGTAATCTGTAGAAATGCTGTGAACCTGCTGCACGTCGCCGCCGATGTCTCTACAAACATCGAAGTGAATAGTACCCGCCATGACATTTTTAGCAGATTCAAATCCTTGAGAAAGAGAAAGTTGCGATCGCTGCGCTTCAAATCCAGCTAAATAAGATGAATTGTAAGCGCGCAGGGACTGGTTGAGATGCCAAGGTTCCAGTGCATCCAGACGCGGGCGATCGACTGAAGTTGTGGCGGGAATTAGAATATCATCGAAAGGACGATCGACTCTGCCAGCAACAGGCCACCACCTGGTATGTTGGACTTGGCGAGTTTTAGTTTCAGTTTCGCCGTTAGCATTAGTTTCTGTATAAGTCTCAGTCACGTAGTAATGCTCTCCGCGAGCTCCCTGATAGTAACTCAGCGTATAACAGTCGTAAGTCCAAAACGGCAAATAAACCCCTTGAATTTTCTCCTGCTGCGCCAGGGATTTCAAAGCAGAAGGAGCAAACCAGCGGTTGCTGAGCCACTTCTGAATGCTTTGTCTGGCCTGTTTATCAGTAATTTCAAAGGGTACAATTCCCTCTGGCTGCACGCCAGGGCTGGCTTTTACAGGTTGCGTCACAATTGGAGAAGCACAAAATGGGCATTTACCCGCTACTTTCGGCGGTTCAAAAGTAACACTTGCTCCGCAATCATTGCATTTTACTTCCAGGGCTGTTGTGGATAAAGTTGTCAGCGTTGTGCGATCGACTTGGAGATATTGTTCGTAGGAATTCTCCTTTACTTCTTCCGCAGTTTGGGGAATTGCATCTTCCCAGCCGCAGTAACCGCACTTGAGTTTTCCTGCTTGGGGGTTGAACTCTAAATAAGCGCCGCAGCTAGGACAGGGAAAACGTTTAACATTAGGTTCCGAAGTATTCATAATGGTTTATTGGTAATTGGTAATTGGTAATTGGTAATAGGGAAAGCATACCAATTACCAACTACCAATTAACTAAAAATGCAAAATTTTAGGCTGCTGCTGGCGGGGGAGGCGGCGGTACTGTCGCCAACAAAGAGGCTAATTCCGGTACTTGCGATGCTAATTTCCAGCCCTCAAAACCCGATCGCCAAACCATTACCTGATGTGTCAAACCATTTTGCAAAAGTTGCTCCAATCCAAAAGGGCCTAATTGTTGACCGTTTTGGGCAATATACCACTGAGTTTGTGTTGGTGGAGGAGGCGGCGGCGGCGGAGTTTGAGATGCTGGCGGCTGCATCATATTTGTCATTTGCTGACCCATTGCCATTCCCATGCCTAATTCTAATGCTTGATTGCCGCCGCTGGGGTTATTTGCTGATGCTTCTATGGCGTTAGCAGCTTGATATTGGGTATATTGCTGCATATTTCCTAGAAGTCCGATCGAGGCTCGTTTGTCGAGTGCTGCTTCCACTTCAGCGGGCATCGAGATATTTTCAATTAATATCTGAGTTAATTCTAACCCGAATTGCTGGATACTTGGCTGTATGGCAACTCGCACCTGTTCGCCCATGTGGGTGTAGTTGGCTGCAAAGTCCAGCAGGGGAACGCGGGAATTGCCAACCCAATTAGCAAAGGCGCTGACTATTGTATTGCGGAGTTGTTCGCTAATTTCATCTACTTGAAATAGTCCGTCTGTGCTGATTAGTTGTTTTAAAAGTTCTTCGGGATGGGAAACTTTAATGTTGTAGGTGCCAAAAGCCCGCATTCGCACTGGGCCGAGTTCTGGATCGCGGATAATTACGGGGTTAGCAGTTCCCCATTTCAGGTTGGTAAATATTTTGGTGTTGAAAAAGTAGACTTCTGCTTTGAAGGGAGAGTTGAAACCGTAGGGCCAACCTTTTAAGGTGCTCAGAAGAGGTAAGTTGCGGGTGTACAGTTCGTGCATTCCTGGATCGAAGACATCGGCAACTTGACCTTCGCTGACAAAGACTGCTATTTGTCCTGGTCGTACAGTTAGTTTAGCACCTTGTTTGATTTCGTTTTGGTGGCGCTCGAATCGATAGGCAATGGTATCGCTGGTATTGTCCAACCATTCAATGATATCGACAAATTCGCCGCGAATCTTGTCAAAGAGTCCCATAGATTTATTTTGAGTTGTTGTTTGATTTTAGCTTCAATAGGGGCGATCGATTTTCCCGATCGCCCTTGTAAAGTTTTTAGGGGCGATCGCGCCCATCAGAGCGCGATCGCACTTACAAGACAATTTACAATTCCGGTTCAATGCCGGCCGATCGCAACTGAGCGCGCAATTGCTCTAATTCTTGTTCGGCGCGATCGGCTCTTTCAGAACCCGTTAACAACAGATTCCCTTGACTGTCCCACCAGCGCAGCCAAGGTAACTCAGCATTTTGATACATTCCTTGCCAAATTCCCAATTCCACTCCTAACTGTGGAATCGGATAATGACCGCGATCGTTTGCAGCAACTAATTCAAACCTATCTTCGATCAGGTGATAGACTTCTACACTAGCCTTGCTTACTTCATAAATTCCGTAAAATGCTGGATGGATGACATTTTCATAAATCCAGAATTTACCAGCCTTAGTTTCCTGTTTTCCCGAGCGCAACAAAGGCGTTCTGTCCCGTTCTTCCGTCCCATTTCCCGATACAAACTCTAACAGAATTAACGGCGATACAAATTCTTTCCACATCACGTAAGAACGGCGCAATTGACCGTCTAGTGTTGGCGGGACATTGGGCACGTAGAACCAATCTGGCGCTTCTGCACCCTTTTCTAATGGCTCAGTTAATCGCCAATAAATGCCGCAGTCTTGACCGATGCAATAGTTACCATCGGCGTGAATTCTTTCTAAAATGGAAGTAATTGAATCGGTTAGTAGGATGCTTTGGGGATGTTCTTGAAAGTTTTTCACAAAAGTACCGTCAGATTCGGGTAGCTGAGTATGGTCTGGCCAGCCTGTGGGGTTGTTTTCTACATCGAGGGAGAATTTCATAGTTTTATTGTGATTGGAGGTGTTTTTGAGACAAGAACAGCAATGAGTTCGATCGCACTTACAAGACAATTTACAATTCCGGTTCAATGCCGGCCGATCGCAACTGAGCGCGCAATTGCTCTAATTCTTGTTCGGCGCGATCGGCTCTTTGGCGCTCTTGTTGAGCTATTTGCTGTTCTTGTTCGGCTCTTTCAGAACCCGTTAACAACAGATTCCCTTGACTGTCCCACCAGCGCAGCCAAGGTAACTCAGCATTTTGATACATTCCTTGCCAAATTCCCAATTCCACTCCTAACTGTGGAATCGGATAATGACCGCGATCGTTTGCAGCAACTAATTCAAACCTATCTTCGATCAGGTGATAGACTTCTACACTAGCCTTGCTTACTTCATAAATTCCGTAAAATGCTGGATGGATGACATTTTCATAAATCCAGAATTTACCAGCCTTAGTTTCCTGTTTTCCCGAGCGCAATAAAGGCGTTCTGTCCCGTTCTTCCGTCCCATTTCCCGATACAAACTCTAACAGAATTAACGGCGATACAAATTCTTTCCACATCACGTAAGAACGGCGCAATTGACCGTCTAGTGTTGGCGGCACATTGGGCACGTAGAACCAATCTGGCGCTTCTGCACCCTTTTCTAATGGCTCAGTTAATCGCCAATAAATGCCGCAGTCTTGACCGATGCAATAGTTACCATCGGCGTGAATTCTTTCTAAAATGGAAGTAATTGAATCGGTTAGTAAGATGCTTTGGGGATGTTCTTGAAAGTTTTTCACAAAAGTACCGTCAGATTCGGGTAGCTGAGTATGGTCTGGCCAGCCTGTGGGGTTGTTTTCTACATCGAGGGAGAATTTCATAGTTTTATTGTGATTGGAGGAATTGTTGGGAGCGAGCTTTTGATTTCGATTATATGCGAACTCAATACATCTAACTCATGCCTCTATCTGCCAATCTTCCAGACGCAAACTCTCAACACGGCTGAAATCGCGGGTATTGTGAGTTACAAGAATTAGGTTGTTGGCAAGAGCCATAGAGGTAATCAACAGGTCATTAGGGCCGATAGGTGTCCCAGAGGCAGCTAATTGAGCGCGAATTTGACCGTAAATTAGGGCAGACTGGTCATCAAAAGGCAAACTTACAAACTCATTGAAAAAACGTTCTAGTCGAGCTAGATTGCTATCTTGACGAGAACTTTTAAAAGCACCCCAGTAAAGTTCTGCTTTAACTACAGAGCATATTGCTACATCATTTGACCGCATCATTGCTAGTCGGCGAGATACCGATGAGTTTCGGTCTGGATTTAACAAACGGATGCAAGTATTGGTGTCTAAAAGATAAATCACAGCAATTCTTCCCGGATTTCATATTCCAACTGATCGGGACGAACAAGCGGTTCTCCCTCCCAACTTCCTATTACTGTCTCAAAAAAACCGGGCGACCAGCCTAAATCTTCCGGTGTTTTACGCTCAGTTACTGGTGTTATGGGCTGGAAAACTACAATAACTTCCAACTCTGTATCTTTGATACCACCGGGGATTTGCAAATGCAACATCCCGTCGGAACCGACGCGCGATCGCACTTTAATACTTTGCATAACTCTAGCCTCCTTAAGTTGGTAGCGAAAATTAATCTTGTTCGGGAGTAAGTTTTTCAATAATCACTCCAACTCAGCTAACAAATCAAGCACATCCTCATAATCATAAGGCGGACGCTTCCTGATAGCCAACACAGCGATTTGTTGAAATTCATCATCAACAGCGTAAATGATTCTCCACAAATCAACTCTAATTCGCTTGGGTTCCAAATTCGCGTTTGCATAAAATCGAAGCATAATGCTGTTGTCAGGACGTGCATCTTCACCCAGCGCCTCAATTATTTTCTAAATTCGCTGGCGAATGACTCCTGGTAAGTTTCGCCTCTCATCGTGAGCAGATGCCAATAGCCGAATTCGATACATTTAATAAGCTCAATCTTCATCCCATTCATCTTTAACGGTTCCCCAATCAAGCCAACCCGCCTTTTCTGGACTGCCACCGCATTTGTGCAATTGGGCCATCGCCGTGCAAGAAAATCTGTTCGTCTTCCCGATCTTCGATCCAGTCGATCAAAGCTTCCCAAGCCGATATGCTCAATTGTGCGGCTTTCTTTTTACCGTTAGCATCAACCACAAATTGAACGGATTTTAATATTTCTTTGATACTGGTCATTATAATTAATTCCTTAATTTGCTCTCTATTCTAATCAATTTGCTCCTCGGTTGCGGCGCCAAACCGTAGGGAAAAAAGGTCGATCGTACCCAGCCAACCTCAGCGGCCAACCGAGGAGTGAGGCAAACCCTCCGCAGCCCCGCTGCTCGACAAGGTACAATAAATGCGATCGTACTTGCGCTTATATTAAAAAAGCTAGACACAACGCCACAGGAGACAACCGACGTATGGGAAAAGTAGTTGGCATTGACCTCGGAACGACAAACTCAGTAGTAGCCGTCATGGAAGGCGGCAAACCGGTTGTGATTGCCAACGCAGAAGGGATGCGGACAACTCCTTCGGTGGTTGCTTTCACAAAAGAAGGAGAACGCCTTGTCGGACAGATGGCCAGACGCCAAACTGTTCTCAACCCGCAAAACACCTTTTACGCTGTCAAGCGGTACATCGGACGCAAGTATACCGAACTGACAGCAGAAGCAAAGCGCGTCCCTTACACAACTCGGCGCGACGACAGCGGAAACATCAAAATCAAATGTCCTCGCCTGAAAAAAGATTTTGCACCAGAGGAAATTGCGGCGATGGTGTTGCGGAAGTTGGCCGATGAAGCCAGCCGCTATCTCGGACAAGAAGTCACGGGGGCTGTAATCACTGTTCCTGCTTATTTCAACGACTCGCAGCGACAGGCGACGCGGGATGCGGGACGAATTGCCGGACTTGATGTCAAGCGGATTTTAAATGAGCCGACGGCGGCTTCTTTGGCTTACGGTTTGGAAAGGCGAGAAAGTCAAACAATCTTGGTTTTTGATTTGGGCGGCGGTACTTTTGATGTATCTATTTTAGATGTTGGAGACGGAGTATTTGAAGTCAAAGCAACTAGCGGCGATACTCAATTGGGAGGTAATGATTTTGACTCCAAAATTGTTGATTGGTTGGCAGAACAATTTTTGGAAAAAGAAGGCGTGGATTTGCGGAAAAACCGCCAAGCTTTGCAGCGGTTGATCGAAGCGGCAGAAAAAGCCAAAGTTGAGCTGTCTGGAGTCGGTGTTACTGAGATTAATTTGCCGTTTATTGATGCCAATGAAGATGGGCCTTTGCATTTGGAAACGCGGCTGACTCGCGGTCAATTTGAGGGGCTGTGCACGGATTTGGTGCAGCGGCTGCGCCGTCCGGTGAAACAAGCTTTGGCTGATGCAAATTTGAGTCCGGCTCGGATTGATGAAGTTGTGTTGGTCGGTGGTTCGACTCGGATTCCTTTGGTGCAGGAAGTTGTTCGCAGTTTGATTGATAAAGAGCCGAATCAAAATGTGAATCCCGATGAAGTTGTGGCGGTGGGTGCGGCAATTCAGGCGGGGATTTTGGCGGGGGATGTCCGCGATGTGCTGCTTTTGGATGTGACACCGCTTTCTCTGGGCTTGGAAACGATCGGCGGGGTGATGAAAAAATTGATTCCTCGGAATACGACTATTCCTGTCAGGCGATCGGATATTTTTTCGACTGCCGAAAACAACCAAACTGTGGTAGAGCTTCATGTGATCCAAGGGGAACGGGAATTAGGCAGAGATAATAAGTCTTTGGGACGGTTTAAATTAAGTGGAATTCCGCCGGCGCCGCGAGGGATTCCGCAGGTACAAGTAGCTTTTGATATTGATGCTAACGGGATGCTGTTGGTGACAGCTTTGGACAAAACTACCGGCAGGGAACAAAGCATTACTGTGCAAGGTGCTTCGACGCTTTCTCAGCAGGAAGTGAATCAAATGATTCGCGATGCTGAACAGTTTGCTCAAGCTGATAAGTTGCAGCGGGAAAAGGTAGAAAAACGCAATCGCGCTGAAGCTTTGGCTTATCAAGCTGAGCGGCAGTTGCGAGAGGTGGCGCTCGATCGCGGAATGCAGTTTGCTCAAAGAAGTCGCCAGCGAATTGAAACTTTAATTCGGGAATTGCGAGACAGTTTGGAACGCAACGACGAGCGGGGTGTCGATCGAGTTGGCTCGGATTTGCAAGATGCTCTTTACGATTTGAGCCGCGAAGTTGCAGCGTTTGCGATGGATGACGATGATGATGATTTCTTTGAGTCTGTGAAGCGCACTTTTACGGGCGACGGTACGAAGCGGCGCAGCGATGACAGCAGCTATTATCAAAATGCTAAACCGTACAGGCGATCGACTGTCGATCCAATTCCCGATCGCCCCTACGAGCGCGATCGCCCTTACGAGCGCGATCGCCCCTACGAGCGCGATCGCCCCTACGAGCGCGATCGCCCCTACGAGCGCATACCCGAGCGCAGAAGCAGCGCGAATCGCCCCAGTCGCCCTTATCAAAATCAAAGCGACGATTGGGATGATGACGACGATTGGTTGTAATTGAAGGAAGAAGGAAGAGGGAAGAAGGAAGAAGGAAGAAGGAAGAAGGAAGAAGGAAAATAGCGGATTTTCAGCCGAGAATATGTGACGGCTCTTTTCCTAATTCTTCTCAGATCCTTTTCTTTCTCCTCTCCTACACTATACTTCTTTGAATTAGATAAAGATTACTATGATAAGTAAGGAGGGAATTATGTTGTATGACCCATAGAGAACAATACATCTAGCAGCGGGGTATTTATCTTTGTCAACTTTGCTACGAATTAACTAAATCTTTTCATTAGTCTGAACTTTATGGTATCACCAGTCAAATTCGCCGTGCATCTGTATCAGTACCAGCTAACATTGCGGAGGGATATGGACCTGTTACTAGACAAGAGTATATTCGATATTTGCGAATAGCTCTCGGTTCGCTCAGAGAACTGGATACTCATCTAGTGATTTCTGAAAGAGTGGGGTTAGCAGCACCAGAAAAAATCTCACCAGTTATCAAAGAAGCAGATGAACTCACAGGATTAATTGTCAGTACAATCAACAAACTACAAGGATAAAACCTCATCCCTAATCGCTAATCCCTAATCCCTAATCCTTCTTCCTTCTTCCCTCTTCCCTCTTCCGTCTTCCGTCTTCCGTCTTCCCTCTTCCTTCTTCCGTCTTCCCTCTTCCCTCTTCCTTCTTCCGTCTTCCTTCTTCCCTCTTCCTTCTTCCTTCTTCCTTCTTCCGTCTTCCTTCTTCCGTCTTCCTTCTTCCGTCTTCCGTCTTCCTTCTTCCTTCTTCTTCCTTCTTCTTCCGTCTTCCTTCTTCTTCCTTCTTCCTTCTTCCTTCTTCCTTCTCCAACTATGCAAAACTTTCGCAATTACTATCAAATTCTGGGAGTTTCCAGAGATGCTACGGCTGATGAGATAAAAAAAGCCTACCGCCGACTGGCAAGGCAGTTGCACCCAGACGTGAATCCGGGTGACAAATTTGCTGAAGATAACTTTAAGGATATTAATGAAGCTTACGATATTCTTTCCGACCTCGACAAGCGAGCTCAATACGATCGGTTTAGTAAATTTTGGAAACAAAAGGGATTTCAAGGCAAACAAGGCGTAAAACTTCCCAATTTCAAAAGTTGGGGAAATAACAAAGGCAGCCGCAATAAACCAGCCGAAGAAATCGATTTTAGCGATTACTCCGATTTTAATAAATTTCTCGATCAAGTGCTCGGAAGGCGGCGGGAAGTGAGGATGGGGACAGCGAATGATGCACCGGGAGTAGCCGCTTCGGAACCGTGGAGTACGGCTTCTAAAAAAACGAGTTATGTTGCTAATTATCGGGAAGATGGAAGGGATTTGGACGATCGCCAAATTCGACGCGAAACAGTCGATCGCGAAATTCGACGCGAAACTAGAGAAATTGACGATCGCGAAATCAGAAGAGACATCGAGGCCCGGCTGACTCTGCCTTTGGAAAAAGCTTATTCCGGCGGTACCGAGCGCATTCGTTTGGATGACGGGCGATGGATCGAAGTAAATATGCCTGCGGCAATGGTATCGGGCCAGCGAATTCGCCTGCGGAATCAAGGTATTGGTGGCGGCGATTTGTACTTAAAAATCACGGTTTCTCCCCATCCATTTTTTAGCTTAGAAATGTCGGATATTTGCTGCCAATTGCTGCTGACACCCTGCGAAGCGGTGCTAGGTGGAGATGTGGAAGTGCCGACGCTCGATGGCCCGGTGAAGATGAAACTACCGCCGGGAGTCACCTCTGGAAAGCGGTTGCGGATGGCAAATAAAGGCTATCCGACTGGAAATGGCGATCGGGGCGATCAGCTAGTAGAAATTCAGGTGTTAATTCCCAAGGAAATTAGTGAAGAGGAACGGGAATTATACGAAAAATTGCGGCAGATTGAGACTTTTAAACCCCGTCAAGATTTGTCGGTTTAATGTCTGGTGCTATAATAGCGCACCTTTAATGATGTAAGGTACGCTATTATAGCACCTTACGACTAATTATGTTAAGCAATTATTGATAACATAAGTAAAATTACTGTTGCAATTCTTCAGGAACTAGCGGACAATTAACCCTAAGCTAATTTTTCTACAATCAGGAGCAGTCTGCCGCCATGACTCAAATGCCGCCCCAATGCAACAATCTGCAAGAGCAAGTTGACACTTTACTGCAACTGCTGCGTCAAGAACCGTCTTTGCGACAACAAGATATTATGGCGGTACAAGCGTCTTTGAAAAAGGCAATTTCTCCTGAATTTGAAATTGTGTTTGCGGGCGCTTTTAGTGCGGGAAAATCGATGCTGATTAATGCTTTGCTGGAGCGAGAATTGCTCTACAGTGCTGAAGGACACGCAACTGGTACTGAGTGTTACATCGCCTATGCTGAATCGGCCCAAAAAGAGCGCGTTGTTCTCACTTTTTTGAGCGAAGTTGAGATTAGGACTCAAGTTTATGCTCTGTGCGAGCAGTTGAATTTAACTACTGAAATCAATATTAATCACATAGATGTAGTAAAGATTTTATCTCAGGGATGTTTGATAATTATCGAAAAGGAAGGCGGAGAAAATAAATCGGAGCTAGCCAAACAAGCTAAGGCTTTGATACTGTTGCTAGAAGGTTTTGAAGCTAATCGCGAGCGCATCCAAACTGTCGATAACGCTACTTATTCGATGGAACAGTTTAATTTTTCCAATCTCAAGGAAGCTGCTAGTTATGCGCGGCGCGGTAGCAACAGTGCTGTGCTGAAGCGAGTTGAATATTATTGTTACCATCCGCTGCTGAAAGATGGTAATATTATTATCGATACGCCGGGAATTGATGCGCCTGTCAAACAGGATGCGGAATTGACCTACGATAAGATTGAAAGCCCGGATACTTCGGCGGTTGTCTGCGTCTTGAAGGCTGCGTCGTCTGGGGAAATGACGACGGAAGAGACGGAGTTGATGGAGAAAACGCGATCGAATCCCGGAATTCGCGATCGGCTGTTTTACATTTTCAACCGCATTGACGAAACTTGGTACAACACGCAACTGCGACAGCGCTTAGAAAATCTGATTAATTCCGACTTTCGCGACACTACCAGAGTCTATAAAACCAGCGGATTGCTGGGATTTTACGGGAGTTTAATTAGAGGGACAACCGGGCGCGATCGCTTTGGTTTGGATACAATATTTGCCGAAAGTCGCGATCGCCTTGATGCAGACACAAATTCGGGTAACAACAGCGAAAATAGTCAAGACACACCGCAATTTGTCAACGAATTTAACCGCTACTGCGCCAATTCTGGCAAACTGTCTGCTAGTCAATTTCGGATTTCAGTTAACAGCTACGAAACCCCAAATCAAAACTACGTGCGGATTCTTGCAGAACAAGGTCAACCGTTAATCCAGCAATTAATTCAAGATAGCGGCATCGAAGATTTTCGCACAGCCATCACCGATTATCTCACCAAAGAAAAGCGCCCGCAACTGTTCAAAAATCTCGCTGACGATTTAGAAGATTTGTGCATTCAACTGCGGAAACAATACCAAACAATCCAGCGGAGTTTGGACAGCCAGCCCCGCGAAATTGAAGCGATGAAAGCCCAAGAACTTTTGCGGTTAAATCAAGAATTGCAGCAAGTTGGACAAGATTTTCGGGAACATATCGCCAAAGAAATCAATGAAATGATTATGAACAAATGCGATATCTTTGACATTGATTTTCGACAACTGCAATCTCGGATGATCCGCCGCTTGGATGAATTGTTAGACGGATTTTCGGTAGAGGCGGCTTACGGACGCACTTTGATGACTCATCCCCGCAATGCTACAGCACCTTTAATTGCTGTTTTAGTGGAAGCGCTTTATTATTTAGCGAATCAGTTGGAAGATATTTTAGTAGAGGCTACTAAGTCACTGATTGATAATTATTTCCAGTATCTGAAAGACAGCGTTCGCAAGTCGGAATACTATCGATTGCTTTATCGGTTGTTGGGGAACGATGGGGGAATTGAACAGCAGTTAGAGGAGTTGTCGCAGCGGGTTTCTAATGCTTTGGTGAATGCGGCGGGCGTGGAGTGCGATCGCTACGTGCGAGAAAGTCCCCGTTTTTACGACGAAGGAACGTTTTCGATTTACCAATTCCGGGAAACATTACAGCAAACATCTCAAGGTTACGATTGCGAAAACATGGTGGACGCGCAACCGGCAATTCGGCAATTGTTGCGGCTAGATTTTGAGCCAAAAGTATCTAGAACTATTCGGCAAACTTTCCGCCAAACTGTCAACCAAACGCTGAAAGAGCATTTGTTACCGATGGCGGAACAGCAAGCTGATGATATTTTGCAGAAATACAGCCAAGCCCGCGATTATTTGGAACAAACTTTAGCACAGGAAGCTGAGGAGAAAATTGCCAAGAATCGGCGGCTGCAAGATGAGAATGAAGAGAAAATTCAAGAGTACGATCGGGCGGTTTCTGGGATTAATGATTGTTTGCGGGCGATGAAGTTGCACGAGCATTTGTTGCCTGTAATTGTAGAAAACAATAGCGTTGCGGTGGATTTTGAGTAATGTGCTATAATAGCCAGCAAAGAGCGACTTTAATTCTATGAACATTCGGCAAAAACTTCTAACAATAATCGAGCAACTTCCAGATGATAAGTTGGCAATACTTCTCAACCTCGCGCTGTTTTTGACAAGAGGGAAAGAATCTGTTCAACCGATGCTTGAATCTCAAGCTTATCAAGATTGGCTGAGTGCGGAAAATGACATTTATGACGAAATATTTGCCGATGAACTTACGGCGCGGTGATGTAGTGTTGGCTCAAGTGCCAATGCCTTCTAGTCAGCTAACACAGTTTAAACTGCGTCCGGCTGTGATAATTTCGGCAGATAATCTAAACCAAATTCTTGACGATGTGATGGTTGTACCTTGTACTTCTAAGACAACTCGCCCTTTGAGGGTGGCTCAATATTTGATAACAGGAGATGAAATTGCATTAGCTGGTATTAGAGTGGAGTCTGTAGTTAGATGCGAGTCCATTTTTACCCTAAATAAATCAATGATTACTCGCAAACTGGGTTCTCTTTCAACTGAGGCTATAAACCACGTTAATCGCTGTTTAATGGTAGCTTTGGAATTAGAAATAGTAGATTAAATAGGACTTACATGAGGGTGGCAAAAATATGAAAAATAAAGTTGATTTCCACAACTGTGACAATAATGATGCTGTATCTTTCGGTATGACAATGCTTAAAATGGAAAAACTCAAGAAAACAGTAAATAAACTTTTTTCTGGGTGGGATTTAGGAGAAACACTTGATGATTTATTAAGAAAAGAAAACCTAAATATAGAGGTTCCTTGCAATCATCCCCAAAAAAATTGGTCATACGAAGAATGGTTTAGTCAAGGTATAGATTGTGAAATTCTCAGAGTGGGTGCTCCGGGTTGGAAAAAAGGAAAGATTAAGCTCAAACTCAATGTCACTATAGAGTTTTGTCCAGATGAACCAAAAGTTGAAGAAACACCAGAAAACAATCAATTAGAAACTAGCCAACCAGAATCACCCCTCGACGATTTGCGCCGCCAACTCCTCAATCAAGAAAATCAACCGCACAATTCATGACTAAAACCCCTAGAATTCGTATTCCACCCGAAGTCAGAAAATACGTATTTACTCGCAACAAATACCAGTGCCAAAGCTGCGGCCAAACCAAACTAGAAGCAGAACTGACGATCGATCATATCATCCCCCTAGGGCGCGGCGGCAGCAACGACATCAGCAACCTGCAAACCCTCTGCCGCCCATGCAACCAAAGGAAAACCGACAAACTAGACCCGCGCTTTAAGCGACACTTTGACCTGTGATATTATGTCCCGCCGATTACCCACAAAAAAACTGGTTTGTAGTAAGGACTTTAGTCCTTAATTGCTAACAGTCAGAGAGAGGACTGAAGTCCTCACTACAAACAAGTGGTTAAAAAATCCTACCATCGATAATACCGATAAGGATCGTCCCCATTCTCAAAATCCGCCTTATAATCCCAGTGATAAAACTCCCGACTCGAACCGTTAAACACAGATCCATCCGCCTTAAAAGTTGCCCCTAAATTAGCCAAAATCTGAGCATTTGCCCGAGTTTGCCGCCAGCGAGTAAAACGCAAATAAGTCTTAGTATCAGCATTCAAACTGTCCGGGTCAATTTGAGAGAAAATCGCCACGCCCTTACCAACTTGTACGCGACTTAACAAACCGTCACCACCGATTTCTCCCCCAGACTTAATCAACCAAGTATCATAAAAAGAGCGCGATCGCAAATCTGAACTGCTAAGCCCCTTCACCTCATCCCAACTCGGAACCGCCAGCGAACCCCCGAAATCCTTCGCCTGCTGCAAACCCACGCCCAAACCAGCTACAGGCACTTGACGCGGCAAGAAAAACGCCTTTCCGCCAGCATTCAAATAACCCCGCAAATCGGCATCTTTCAGATTCGCTTGAGCCCCCACAATTGTCAAAGCAACATCATTAGAAAGCGCATTAGCCCGCTGATAAATTACCCCCAAACTGTCCAGCTTTTGGGCATCTCCATCTCCCCCAATTAAAACCACCTTATCCGGCTTTCCAAGCAGCGGAGAATTCATCCCGTAACTCATAATTTGTTGGACTAACTGCGCCGCCCCACCATCTGCAGAATAATGGTCTTCCAAATCCAACTCGTTTAAAATCAGCCTTCCTTTTCCGTAATCCAATTCCATCAGCGGCGAATAAGCTAAATCAAACTCAGATTCCAAAATAGGCCGCCAACCGCTGCGGTGCGGCTTCTCAACAGCAGCGCTGCTGACACCGCCGCGATTTCCCCAATGCCAGCCGTACCAAGGCATATTTGCCGGACTCATTCTCGGCGCAGTTTGAATCGTATCTGGATAAGCTTCCACCAGCGTGCTTTCGCCAGTCCAATCCCGCAAATCTTCACTGTCTAAACCGATAACTGCGGGATGGTTGCTATCAACTGGATAAGCGCGGCGGCTGATGTGGCCAGACACCCGGAAACCCATATTTTCCAGCCATTCCTTGCGCTGGGGAAATATAATTGCTTTGCCGCCTCGGAGGACAAAATCTTCTAAACTTCCCGGCAATTTTTCGCCGCTAGAAAACGCTTCCCTACCGATAATTAGTAGGGATGAAACTTGCGAACCGTTCCACGGCACAAGCTGATGGCCTAGCTGTTTTAACATTGCCGATGTTTTGCCCGCCGGATCGAAAATTGCTACTGCATCTTTGATTTTGGCTGAATTGGCAAACACCCGGAAAGTAAATGTATCGGAATGGGGGCGATCGCCCACTCGCGCAGTCAAGCGAATTTCGCCCTCAGTCTTGCCGTAAATGGTATTTGGCAATTTTACGTCTATAGGGAAGAACAGCGTCCCTGCTGGCTGAATAACTCCTTTATTCTCGCCTTTTTTAACTTCGCTCCCCCCCACCAAAACTCGCCAACTAAACGCAAATTCTTGCGGGGTTCTGGTATCGTTAATTAACACTACTTGCTTGGCTAGTTTTCCGCCCGCAAAAAAGTTATGGTCTTTCGCAGTAAATACCGGATTAGCACCAGCTATCCAAGCCAAAGTCGAGCTATTATTATTCATAATTGCCTCGCCTCCGGGATGAACAGTGTAAGCTTGTGGCTGCAAATAATTCAAATATTTATTAGTAACTTGCTTCAAATAAACTCCTCGCCGCCCCGATTGAAATCCGCCAAGATCCACCTTATTTCTACCAGCATCGGAAAGTTCCCAACCGTGTCCGTCACTCCAAGGAATCATTCCCCCAGACATTCCAAAAGTCCGCCAACTCCGCCAAGTATTTGTGCTGAACAACTGCTGCAACTTTTGAAAAGCTGGTGCAAAATCTAAATCTTTGTTATTGTGCCAGCTTTTATACTCCTGATTTTTGACAAATTGCTCGCGAATTTTAGCTTTATAAGCTGCATTTTCCAACTCGTAAGCCTGATTGCCCAAATAAATTGCCGCAAACTCAGTCATCAAAGGTTCGCTGACAATCACTTTATCGAAACCTTGGCGGTTTCGCATCATTGTTGCGAATAGCGGCGTCCCGAACTCGACTACCATGTAGGGCATTTCCCCGGTTTTTCTCCACTCAGAAATCCACTCTTCCCGTTCTTGCAAGGGAATCACGTTTAAATAAGAATTCAGCGCATAAACATCGCCGAAGTTTGCGCCTTGGTGTACCATCACGGGTCTGGTTGGGTCGGCTGATTTAATCGCAGCTATGGTGTCATTTCCTAAAGGAATATTGACCTGCAAACGATCGCTGTCCCAGTCGCTGAGAGTTCCTTCTAATTCTTTTTTGCCGATGCGGCGGGGATTTTGGTCGTCACTGTTGCCAAAAAAGTTAGGACTTGTCGCCCACATTAATACTGATGGATGATTGCGGTAACGGCGCATTTCTGTTGCCATTCGCGCTTTCCAGCGGTCTCTCCACTGGCGGTTTTTCCACTTGCCGTTCCAAGCGATAGATGTAACGTTTAAAGTAGGGGCCATAATTGGAAAACCTTTGAGGTCTGCCCTTTCTGATAGCAGTTCTCGAAAGTGCCACCTACCGCGTTCGTCGTGATCCCAAGGCCAGGTTTCTACTATGTTAAAACCTGATTTCATGTAGCTGTCAATTAATTTGTCAGCAACTTCTACTGTCCCGCTTTCCCAAGAACCGTCTGAGTGCAAGGTTGGGCGGAGGCGAAACTCTGTTCCGTTTAAGAAAAATTTGCGCCCTTCTATCCAAAATTCGCGGAAGCCGAAAGGTTGGTTGTATTGGGTGTCGATGCCGCTGCCTTTTACTTCTAATTGCAGGGTGTAAAGGTTGGGTTTTTCTAGATCCCAAAGGCGGGGATTTTTCCAGTCCCACTGCACTTTTACTGTTTGAATTGGTTGGGCTTTAACGCTGGCAGTGCCTGTGAATTTTTGTTCTATTTTGCCTTTTTCGTCGAGCATTTGGGCAATTAGTTGAACTTGACCGTTTTGGGCAACGTCTTTGAGTTCGACATCTAATTTAATTTGCTTTTTTCGGGTGGAAGTTTGGACGAATACGTCGCTGACTAGGGGGCCTGGGGGAACGCTGAGAAGCCGTACTTCGCCGATGATTCCCCGCGATTGCAGGTTGGATTTTGCTGTATAAATTTCTGTGGGGCTCATAATCACGGCTTTGTCTTTTTCTTCGGAGACTGCCGCGACTAAAATAGATAGAGTGTTTTCACCTGGTTTTGCTGCTTTGGTAATTTCAACAGTACCGTAAGGCCATTCGATTTGACCGCAGTTAATGCCGTTGACAAAGATGACTGCATCGGTACTGACTCTGGCTAAGTCGATAAAAATTCGGCGGTTTTTCCAGTTGTCGGGAATGTTGGTTGTTTGTTGATACCAAGCTTTTGATAGTTGATGGCTGTTGAAGTTTTCCCAATCTTTGCCGCTGCCGCGGGTGATGATTCCGGGTACGAATTCGTTTTTTTCTTCCCAGTCTCCGGGCACCCAGATGGAGCCCCAGCTTGGGGAGGCGGGGGGGGTTTGGAGGTTGCCAACTGCGGGGACAAATTGCCACTTTCCGTTGAGATAGATTTGGGATCGTTTGTTGTCGATCGCCCGGATGGCTGCGATGGTAAGATTGGGAAAGCCGATCGACGATATCGCACTGTTACTGACCGAGTTGGGATTTTGAAGCGCGTAACCCATGAATCCAAAGACTGTGGCGGCGGCCAAGAATAATCCGATAATTTTTGCCAGCTTGTGACTCACCTTAAGTTTCTCCCCCAAATGCGCCGATCGAATTTGTCCCTCGATCTATCATAAGCTGCTGCCAATTAAATTGCTTGGTTGCGGCGACTGGGGAGTGGGAGAGGGGGAGAGTGGGAGATGGGGAGAGGGAGAGTTGGAAAAAGATTCTATTTTGCTTCTGACTGATGAGTGTTGACTGTTGACTGTTGACTGTTGACTGTTGACTGTTGACTGTTGACTGTTGACTGTTGACTTCCGTAAATCTGTCTCTGGGAAGATGGCATATCCCAGACAAATCTGGTTTGGTATATACAAATCTTATTATTAATTTTAACAATATTGTTTCAGCAGCAGAAGAAATAGTGCGATCGCGCCATCGCTACAGGTTAACAAAAATGAGTCGGTTTCAGGTCTTGCCCTTACCCCTTAAATCTTACAGCATTGCTACATTTAGCGCGGCCACGGCCTTACTGCTAACAACTCTCTTAGTCTTTGCATTCCAGGCAACTCCTGCAATATTACTTTTTGCCGCTGGAATGGTTGGCGCTTGGTATGTCGGCTTAAAGTCTGCTGAACAAGAACTAGAAATAGAACGCCAGATTATTTCAAAAGTAATTGACACGACGGCTTGCTTGATTGTAGTTCTTGACAGCCAAGGACGGATTGTCCGGTTCAACCAAGCTTGCGAAAAAACCACCGATTACTCGAGGGCAGAAGTGGTGGATAAATATGTTTGGGATTTGTTCTTAATTCCAGAAGAAATAAAGCCAGTGCAAACAGTTTTTAGCAAACTAAACTCGGAAAAATTTTACAGCAAATATCAAAATTATTGGCGAACTAAAAGTGGCGAGCAGCGCTTCATTTCTTGGTCTAATACAGTGATGCTCGATGGCGAGGGTTTAGTAGAATATGTGGTAGCAACTGGCATCGATATTACCGATCGCAAAACAGCAGAAATAGCCCTAGCTTCATCCTACACTGAGCTAGAAAACCGCGTCAAACAGCGGACGGCCGAACTGACAGTAGCGAAAGAAGCACTGCAAGCTCAAGAAGAACGATTTCGCTGCTTGAGTTCCTGTTCGCCGATGGGGATTTTCATGGCGGATTTCGAGGGGCGCTACACCTATGCAAACCCGCGCGCTCAGGCGATTTTTGGCTTGAGTTTGGCAGAACTTTTAGGAAACGGTTGGGAGAATTGCATTCACCCGGAAGACTGCGATCGCGTATTGAGTCGATGGCTGGATTATACTCGCGAAGGTGGGGAATATGCGATCGAATATCGCCTGCAAACAGCAGAAGAGATTGTCCGCTGGATTAACGTTTGTTCCTCGCCGATGTTCTCCGACTCCGGCGAACTCATCGGATACGTGGGCACTGTGCGAGATGTCACCGAAAGACAACAAGCGCAAGCAGCTTTGTCTAGTAGCGAACAGCAACTGAGAACGCTGCTAGAAAATACGCCAGATATGATTATCCGCACGGACAAAGAACTGCGTTATATTTATGTCAATCAAGCAGTTGCCAGAAGCCAAGGAAAACCAGTTTCATTTTTTCTGGGAAAAACCAGTCAAGAACTAGGAATGCCGCCAGAACAGTGCCAGATGTGGGATGAAACCCTGCACAAAGTCTTAGAAACAGGTAGAGAAGAAATTATAGAATTTCAGGCGCAATCAACCGAGGGTATCAGAAGTTATCAATCTCGCGTAGTTCCAGAATTTGACAAAGAGGGCGTACCAGAATCGGCATTGATTGTCGCCCGCGATATCACAGAACTAAAAGTTGCAGAAACTCAAAGATTGCAGTTGACAATCGAGCTAGCAGCTCGAGAAAAAGCGGAAAAAGAACAGCAGCGAGCGGCATTTTTAGCAGAAGCGAGCAAAATCCTGACTGCTACATTTGACGGGGAAACGGTGCTGCAAAAGGTCGCAGAATTAGCAGTAAATTCGATCGCTGACGGGTGCTGCATTCATTTGATCGAAACCGACTCAAAAGTGCGCCTCGCAGCTGTAGCTCACGCCCAAGCCTCTGCGGTTGATATTCTGAATAAGTTGACAATCCGTAGTCCGATCGCCCCTGATGCTGTTAATGGCTATCCGCTGGTAATTCGCACCGGAAAATCGGAACTAATTGCCGAAGTGGATGAGGAGATTTTAGCAGCAGCAGCCGAAGATACAGCAGAAATGGAAACATTGCGCTCGCTCGATCTCGGCTCCCACGCTTGTGTACCGATCTTAGCCCGCGGGCGGGTAATGGGTGCTGTTACCTGCTTTACATCTAAATCTGGTAGTCGCTACAATTCCCAAGACATGGCAATGTTAGAAGATTTAGCATACCATGTCGCTTTTGCCCTAGACAATGCCAGACTTTATGCAGAAGCGCAACAAGCACTATCTCAAACAGCGCAATCGTTTGCCTTAATTGACTCGCTCCTAGAAGCATCTCCCCTGGCGATTTGCTTTCTCGATCGCGAAATGCGCTTCATCCGCATCAATCAAGTGTTAGCAGAACTCAACGGTTTGTCTGCCGCGCAGCATCTCGGTAAAGACTTCCGCCAATTGTTCCCAGAATCTGCCCCCAAATTTGCATTAATAATTCAGCAAGTTCTCGACTCCGGCGAATCGGTTTTAAACGTAGAAATTAGCGGCGAAAATCGTGGAAAACAAGGAGAGTTCGGCTATTGGCTCGCCAACTACTACCCAGTCAAAAATGAAAGGGGAGAAATCATCGGCGCGGGTATAATTCTCGCAGATATTACCGCGGCAAAACAAACCGAAATAGCTTTGAAAGAAAGCGAAAAACGCTTCCGCAGCGTGGTAGAATCTAACATGATGGGCATCGGTTTCTGGGATGCGGGCGGTCAAATTACTGAAGCTAACGACGCTTTCTTGGAAATGATCGGATATACCAGAGCAGAGTTAGTTTCGGGACAGATCCGCTGGCTGGATCTCACGCCGCCGGAATATGCAGAACTCGATCGCGTCGCTGTAGCGCAAGTCGCAGCCGCAGGAAGTTGCGAGCCTTATGAAAAAGAATTCATCCGCAAAGATGGGACGCGCTTCCCAATTTTTATCGGTGCCGGAATTTTGGAAGGATCCACAGACAAAGGATCGTTCTTCGTGTTCGATATCACCGATCGCAAACAAGCCCAAAACCAGATCCGAGAAAACGAAACACGCATTCGCCGCCAACTAGCAGAACTCGACTTAGTTTACAACACCACACCAGTCGGGCTGTGCTTTGTCGATACCAATTTGCGCTACATCCGCATGAACGAATGCCTCGCTCAGATCAACGGCCGATCGATCGCCGAGCACCTCGGGCGCACCGTCAGAGAAGCGATACCGGAACTTGCCGATCTGGTAGAGCCGATTTACCGCCAAGTGCTCGCTACGCAAACCCCCGTGCTCGACTTGGAACTTAAGGCCGCAACCCTTCAACAGCCGGGAGTTGTGCGGGATTGGCAAGTCAGCTTTTACCCCGTGTGCGATGAATGGGGAACGCTGTTGGGTGTCAGCAGCGTAGTTGCCGAAATCACCGATCGCAACCAAGCAAAACGGGTAATCCAGCAAAGCGAAGCTTTATTTCGGAGGCTGTTAGATTCCAATATTTTCGGAGTTGCGATCGGAGATTTTAGCGGCCGCATCGCCTACGCCAACGACTGCCTGCTGAACATGGTGGGCTACACCCGATCGGACTTGCTCTCGGGTCAAATGCGCTGGGACAGGATGACCCCCTCCGAATACCTGCACCTCGACGCCAAGGCGGCCGGGGAACTGCGGGCATCGGGAGTCGCAACTCCTTTCAAGAAAGAGTACATCCGCAAAGACGGCAGCCGCGTGCCGCTGCTGATGGGCGGGACGACTTTGTGCCCGGACAAGGGCGAACCAGAGACGATCGTCGCATTTTACATCGACTTGACCGAAGTCTCCCGAGTGGAAGCAGAACTCAAAAACAATCAAGAACGGCTGCAAATCGCTCAGCAAGCAGGCAAAATCGGAACTTTTGAATGGAACGTCGAAACCGACGAACTCGCGTGTACGCCGGAGTTAGAGGCTTTGTACGGACTACCAGTCGGCGGTTTCGACAGCAGCTATCAGAATTTGCTGGCAATGGTGCATCCAGACGATCGCGCTTTCACTCAACAGCAGTTGCAGGCGGCCGCAGCATCCGGGGAAGAATTAAACATTGAGTTCCGCATCTGCCGCCCAGACAGCAGCGTCGGCTGGATTGCTTGCAGGGCTAAGGTGTTTCAGAACGACCGGGGTTTGCCCCAGCGGGCGATCGGGGTGAACGTGGATATCACCGATCGCAAACAAGCAGAAGCAGCGCGATCGGAAACCAACCAAACTTTGGAAGCTTTGATCCAAGCTTGTCCCCTAGGAATTACCGTTGTTAGCGCCGACGACGGGATTGTGAAAATGTGGAACCCAGCCGCCGAGAGGATTTTTGGCTGGTCAGAATCAGAGGTGACAGGTCAATTTTTGCCCTCCATTCCCGCAGACAAGCGGGAGGAATTCAGCGCTAAGTTGCAAAAAATTAGTCAAGGAAAGGCGATCGCGGGCATGGAAACCCAGCGCCAACGGAAAGACGGTACCTCGATCGACATCGGTTTGTGGGCAACTCCAGTCCGCGACGCTAAAGGCAACATAAACTGTATGTCGATCGTCGCCGACATCAGCGATCGCAAGCAAGTCGAGGCAGAACTCGCTCAGTTGCTCGATCGCGAACAAGCAGCCAGGGCCCAAGCAGAAGCCATCAACGGCCTGAAAGACGAGTTTCTCGCCACGCTTTCCCACGAACTCCGCACGCCTCTCAACGCGATTCTGGGCTGGGCGCAGATACTCCGCAGCCGCCCGTACACGGAAAATTCTTTAGCTTGCGGTTTGGAAGCGATCGAGCGTCAGTCAAGGGTACAGGCGCAGCTAGTCGAAGATTTGCTCGACGTTTCCCGGATTATTCAAGGCAAGCTAGCGATCAAACCCGGCTGGTTCGTCATGTCAAAGACGATCGAAATTGCTCTGAGTTCAGTCATGTTCGCCGCCCAGGCTAAGTCTGTCACGGTTTCTTCTGAATTAGACCCCGCAGTCAGTTTGATGTGGGGCGATAACCAGAGGTTGCAGCAGGTAGTCTCGAATTTGCTGACAAACGCCGTCAAGTTTACGCCAGCGGGCGGAACCGTGAAACTGCGTTTGTCGGCGCTAGCTGTGGCTGATTCCCCATCGCCCAATTACCTGCAAATTAGTGTCAGCGATACCGGAAAAGGCATTTCTGCCGAGTTTCTGCCCTACGTGTTCGATCGCTTCCGACAAGCAGACGGCTCAATTACAAGGGCTGACAGCGGTTTGGGACTGGGATTGGCGATCGTCCGGCACTTGGTGGAACTCCACGGCGGCACTGTAAGCGCCGAAAGTCCAGGTAAAGACAGGGGTGCGACATTCACCGTCATGCTGCCGCTCAAACAGCGGAGCCGTCAGCAGCGACAGTTGAGAGAGGAAAAGAAAGCCCCTCAAATGCGTCCGGCGGCGATGTTGGCCGGTTTAAAAGTGTTAGTTGTTGACGACGAACCCGACAACCGGGAGTTTTTGATTGTGGCCCTCGAACAGTGGGGGGCGCAGGCGACAGCCGCTGCTTCGGCTGACGAGGCGATCGACATTTTGCAGCAGTCGCCGCCGGATATTCTAGTCAGCGACATCGGGATGCCCGTTGAGGACGGCTACTCGCTGATCGGCAAAGTGCGATCGTCCGAATCTGACAAAATCAAGCGCTTGCCGGCGGTAGCGCTGACAGCTTATGCTAGCCAACAAGACCGAGATCGGGCGATCGCGGCCGGTTACGACGAACATTTAGCAAAGCCGATCGATCCGGCTCGATTCGCCGCCGTTTTAGCAAAGTTAACAAATTCGCAGTAAGGTCGATCGAACCCACAAATAATATCATTTCCCTATTGTCAAATCCACTCAACAACCACCGATTCATATCGTTTCCGGTTGCATCGGAATGATTTAACCTTACTAGAACACAGAGAACACAGAGAGATCAGAGAGAAATGAATACAGGACGATGCTAACGGAAATGATATCATCTGCCACTAAAATCAATCTCATTCATCTGCGTGAATCTGCGTTCATCTGCCCGTATCTGCGGTAAAAAAAAAGATAATTTTGCAACCGCAGATGACAATTGATAAACGCCGATTCACGCAGATTCCCTATTGTCAAATCCACTCAACAACCACCGAATCATCTTCCACCAAAATCAATCTCATTCATCTGCGTTCATCTGCGTTCATCTGTCCGTATCTGCGGTAAAAAAAAAGATAATTTCTGAACCGCAGATGACAATTGATAGACGCTGATGCACGCAGATGCAGAGAACAGAATAAGATTACTTTAAATCCAGCAATCCGCTAGTTTTCAACTTGGGATTAAACCGGATTTCTTCAGTTACACCGCGAGCTTTGAGCAGCGATAAAATTTCATTTTCCACCCGGCGCGCTACATTTTTTAGCAATTTATCTTTAGCAAGTTCATCGGCGACAATACCTTCATAATTTGCCACTTCTTGGGCCGTCATCACAGTTTTGGTGTCGATGGGATCGTTCCACTTGGCCGCACCCGCACCGTTACCCTCCGGCTGCGAGCCGTTTTCAGCAATCCAACTCGATCGGATGTTTTCTAGTATAGTGCGGCTGGGTCGATCTATAATTTGAACTTTCAACCAATAGCAATATTCGGTTTGGCGTACCAAATGCTGTTTCAGGCTGAGGTAAGTATCGCGAGAATAGCCGACAAATTGCAGCACTTTCTCGCTGTCAAAAATTGCATAAACGCCGATTTTTCCCTGAACAAACTCGGGCAATTTTCCCTCTGAGTCAATGTACGGAAAGAATTCTAAGCTGGCGAGAGGGTGAATGTCTTCTGTCATCCGATTTTAGATTTTAGATTTTAGATTTTAGATTTTAGATTAAACCACAAATTAACCCACCTTTACCTAACTCTTAAAAACGCGATAAACGGCACAGAGGCGGCTGGGTTTAAATATTTTGGCTTGGAACATGAAATTGGGCGGGACGTTGACGATCGCAAAATCGATCGATTCGTGATACTTTTCAAATTCAGCAGGCATTCCCTTCGGCGTGTCGCTACTGTAGGGTACTGGCACAAAAAGTAACTCAGCAAACTCAATCCGCGAACACTGCAATTGCACCGCTACTTGTTGGAGAAAGTTTTCACCCGTTAACAAACCGAACAGTGCAGCTTTAGCATTCGGTTCGAGGACAAAACTGTTATCGTAGCTTTGAATAATCTTGAGACCCATTTTATATATACTCCTGACAGACAGCCGCGCATTCTGCATTTTACCCGACAGCGGCCGCTTTGAGGACACTCACGCTCATCCGTCGGCCTTCGGCAGAAGTCACAGGATTTGAGATGTTAGATTGGAGATTGGGGAAGATATACTCAGCCAGCGGGTTGGGAACTTCGCGAAAGTTGGATTCTTTGTTGAAACCAGTGTCAATAAACCTCTGACAATCCCGAAAATTTGACAAAGAGCCCAGATTTATTTGCCGATCGCTTTTATCATGTCCCTATCGCCATCTATCAGACTACGACTAAAAGGCTATGCAGAAAATTGAAAAAGCATCATTCCCAGCTTTGAAAAATTCCACGAACCAGCCGGATTGGCTAGAATTGGCAGAGTACGCCTCTGTTGCCGGTTCAGCGATTGGCACGATTGCTGCGGGATTGTCAGGGCAAATTCTCTACGCGGCAGCCCCCTTAACCGCAGCCATATCGCTGAATATCGCCAATCGCCAGCGTTTCGAGCAACAAATGCAACTAAAGGCAAATTCTGCGCTCGCGGAGCTACAGGCCGCAGCAGAAGGTCGATCGCGGCAAATTCAGCTTCTACCTGGAGAACCTGCGGAACTCTACACCGCCGTCTCCGACTTGAAACAAAAACTCCTCGGCTTGGAATCGAGCGCCATCGCCGAGTTGCAAGCTGCCGTAGCATCCCTCGAACGCCAAGCGCAGGCGCTACCTGCCGATTCTGATGAACTCTACGCCATCCTGTCGGATTTGCAGCAAAAACTCGGGTTTTTGGAAAATAGCGCCCTCACAGAGCATGATTGGGGAAATGTCAACGTCCGATTTTTATTGATGGACGAAAAGTTAACTGAGGTGAAAACTATTACAGCTCAGTTGCAGGAGCAATCCACCCAAGTAGATTTGAATGAAATTCAAGGCTCTGTGAAACAATTGCAGGATTTGCTCGATCGACCGACAATAGACGCAGCCACACTCCAAACCGAGATTCAGCATTTGCAGCAGCAAGTTTCCCAATTGCAGCAGCAAAATCAAGAAATTGTCAAGCCTTATTTACAGCGTCTGACTCGCGCCATCAAGAAACTCAGTCAGTAGTCAGTAGTCAACAGTCATTAGTCATTAGTTATTGGTTAGTTGTTATTGGTTATTGGTTATTGGTTATTGGTTAGTTGTTATTGGTTGTTTGCTATTGGTTATTGGTTAGTTGCTACGAATTTCCAATTTCCAATTCTCAATTCCCAATAACAACTAACAAATAACAACTAACAACTAACAGTTAACAGTCAGCAGCCAACAGTCATTACCCATGACTAAATTTTTGCCAAGCTTGCCAGAAAATATAAATCGAGAGAATTGCCAAGAGCGATCGAAAAGCTAAACTAATAGTGCGATCGGGCAATCTCGGCAAAAACCGGGTGCTGATTTGCGCTCCCAACAAACCGCCGCCGCCCAGAATCAACCCCACAACCCACAAAACATTCCCGCGCGCCGCGTGTCCCGCCGTCGCCGAAATTGCCGTAATCACGATGACTCCCAAGCTGGTTTGAATAGCCGTTTTAATGCTTTCCCCTAACAGCAAAATTTGCAGGGGAACCATAATTACGCCGCCGCCTACCCCGAACAAACCCGCTAATAAACCCGCTGCACTGCCAGTTGCAATTTTAGCAAAAGTTGGATTGTATAAAATATTTGAATTCTTGGGTAATTCGCGATCTGTAATTAATAACTGAGCATTTTCTGGTTGTTCCCCTTGTTCTACTTCCGCTTTCTTCTTAGCTGTCAGGCGCTTGCGAACTTCAATTAAATAAATATTTATCCATAACAACAATCCAAAACAAACTAACAATAAATAAGGTGGAAATATTCCAGCAAAATAAGCACCGATTTGTGCGGTGATGACGGCGGGAAATCCGATGCCTGCGACTTGACTCAAACTGAGATAGCCCATCCGCCAATTCTGGATGCTACCAGAAAGAGCTGTAATGACGATCGACAAACCGCTAGTAGCAACCGCTTGCACCGGGGCGTAATTGAGAGCCACCAACAAAGGCACCAGCACCGTACCGCCACCGATACCCAAAAATCCCGCTAGAATTCCGGCAAAAAGTCCGGATGCACCCAAAATCAATAATTCAGTGATACTCATTAGTCATTAGTCATTAGTCCGCAGTCAGTAGTCAGCAGTCAACAGTCAACAGTCAACAGTCAACAATTCCCCAGTCAACAGTCAACAGTCAACAGTTAACAATCAAATTTTAAGAATCATTAGTTGTGCCGTCTGGCATAATTGCCCGCCTCAAATCTGCATCGCGGAAGTTCGTTCGATTGAGATTAGCATCAATCAAAACCGCTTCGATCAAAACAGCCCCGCTAAAATTAGACCAGCACAGCTTGGCCCGGTACAAATTAGCACCGCTCAAGTTAGCCCCGCGCAGGGTTGACCAACTCACATTGGCAACTCTCAAATTAGCATTGCTCAGATTAGCATTGCTCAGATTAGCTCCAACCATCGTTACTTGGCGCAAGTCTGCACCAGTCAGGTTTGCCCCGCTCAGCATTGCCCCGCTCAGAATTGCCTGAGTCAGGTTAGCTCTTTCTAACAGCGATTCGCTGAGGATAGCATTTGTCAGGTTTACCGCTTTGAGAGTTGACCAACTCAAATTTGCCTTCATCAAATTAGTGCGAATCATGCTAGCGTTGGTTAAGTTGGCAGCAAACAAATTCCCTTCGGTAAAGTTAGCTTCGGTCAAATTAGCTTCCGTCAAGTTAGCCTTGCTCATGTTGACTTCTCTGGCCATTGAGCCGCGCAGGTTGGCTCCCATCAGGTTAGCCCCGCTGAGATTGGCCCCGCTCAAATCAGTACCGATCAGATTTGCTTCGCTGAGGTTGGCTTCCGTCATGTCCACCCCTCCCAATTTCACCTCGCGCAAGTTCGTTCCCGTCAGGTTAGCGCCTTTGAGATTGGCGTCTTGGAAATTCCCTCTGGTAAAATTAGCCTCGCTCAGGTTTACCCCTTTTAAGTCGGCACCGGCGAGGTTAATCTCTCGAAAAATTCTTTCTCCGGCCGCATATTGCCTCAAAATTTGATCGGCCTCCATGTCATTCGCCTCGCAATTTTTTTTCAAACGTTAGAGTGATGGGTTTTACCACATCATCCCAGATAACCACGGTATTCACCTTGCACGGTGCAGTATCGGTAGAATCTTTGCACTCTGCTTTCCTGGCACTGCTGTGCGAATCTATTCTATAGGGCCTCACAAATGTCAGCGATTCTGAGAGAATCAAAAATAAGGTAAATATATCAGCAGTCAGCAGTCAAGACTATTTCAGATTTTAAATTTGAAATGAGAGATGCGAATGACTGACTGGATATAGGTTTAGGGCTTGTATACAGTTGTATTGTTTTTGGGAAACTGGTATGAGAGCAACTGACGGCTGACTGCTTTTCCCACCACTGATAAAGGATGTTTGAGAATGCCTGAAAATTTGAGAAGCCAAGCTGTGACTGGAGGCGTACAGCGCGCGCCCAACCGAGCAATGTTGCGGGCCGTCGGTTTTGGCGATGCCGATTTCACTAAGCCCATTGTGGGCATTGCTAACGGGTACAGCACGATTACGCCCTGCAATATGGGATTGAACGACCTGGCTTTGCGGGCTATTTCGGCTGCGCGGGAAGCTGGGGCGATGCCGCAGATGTTCGGTACGATTACGATCAGCGACGGGATCTCGATGGGAACTCAAGGGATGAAATATTCTCTGGTGTCGAGAGATGTAATTGCTGATTCGATAGAAACTGTTTGCAATGGCCAAAGTATGGACGGTGTACTGGCTGTGGGCGGCTGCGACAAGAATATGCCGGGGGCGATGATTGCGATCGCCCGGATGAACATTCCTGCTATTTTTGTCTACGGCGGCACGATCAAACCCGGACACCACAACGGACGAGATTTAACCGTGGTCAGCGCTTTTGAAGCTGTTGGTCAATTTAGCGCGGGCAAAATTGACGAAGCAGAACTGAATGCAGTGGAACATAAAGCTTGTCCGGGTGCCGGTTCTTGTGGCGGAATGTTCACGGCAAATACGATGTCGAGCGCTTTTGAAGCAATGGGGATGAGCTTGCCCTATTCTTCGACAATGGCTGCTGAGGATGCCGAAAAAGCTGACAGCGCGGCCGAATCTGCAAAAGTTGTAGTAGAGGCGATTCGCCAACAGTTGTTACCCAGCCAGATTTTAACTCGCAAAGCTTTTGAAAATGCGATCGCGGTAATTATGGCGATCGGCGGTTCAACCAACGCTGTGCTGCATTTATTGGCCATTTCAAATGCGATCGGCGTTGAACTTGCTCTCGACGATTTTGAAACAATTCGAGCCAAAGTGCCGGTGCTGTGCGACCTCAAACCAAGCGGCAAATACGTAGCAACCGATTTGCACAAAGCCGGCGGCATTCCGCAAGTAATGAAAATGCTTTTGGAACAAGGTTTGCTGCACGGCGACGCGCTGACAATTACCGGACAAACTATTGCTGAAGTGTTGGCAGATATTCCACTCGAACCCCGCACCGACCAAGATGTAATTCGCCCTTGGAACAACCCGATGTACGCCCAAGGACATTTAGCAATTCTGCGGGGAAATCTGGCAACAGAAGGAGCCGTTGCTAAAATTACCGGCATTAAAAAAACACAAATTACTGGTCCGGCGCGAGTATTTGAATCTGAAGAAAATTGTTTGGATGCAATCTTAGCCGGCAAAATTCAAGCCGGAGACGTGATTGTCGTCCGCTACGAAGGGCCCAAAGGCGGGCCGGGAATGCGCGAAATGTTAGCACCAACTTCGGCAATTATTGGCGCAGGTTTGGGCGATTCTGTCGGGTTAATTACTGACGGTCGCTTCTCGGGCGGGACTTACGGCATGGTGGTGGGTCACGTTGCGCCCGAGGCGCAAGTTGGCGGCACAATTGCTTTGGTAAATGAGGGCGATTCAATTACGATCGATGCTAAGAATCGGTTGTTACAGCTTAATGTTGCTGATGCAGAATTGGAGCAGCGCAGGGCTCTTTGGCAGCCTCCTAAACCTCGCTATACTAAGGGCGTTTTGGCTAAATACGCTAAGTTGGTTTCTTCTAGCAGTGTCGGTGCTGTGACTGATTTGGGTTTGGGTTAAAGTAGGAGTTTTTGTAACCGCTGATATCTGCGGTTACAAACATCCCAAATTAACTGCGCTGATTCAGAAAGCGGCTGGCCATCGACATTGCGTCAGCAATATCTACGTCGCCGTCTCCATCGGCATCTAAAAACGTATGCAAAACGGGATTTTGGCCTTGGGCTGGATTTTGAGAGTTGCCGCCGGTTTGCAGCAAATTCAGCAGGAGCGGCACCAAAACAGGTATCATTGCTTGGACTGTGGTGTTATTCAAACCGGTTCTTTGGGCGATATCCTGAATTATTTGAGCTAACTGGTTGTTTCCAAACAAACTTTGCACTGCTTGCGGATTGGGATTTGTGCCGCTAAATTGGTTGACAACTTGTTGAGCTTGTGCTTCTCCTGAGTTCGATCGCACGTCTTGCAATGCCGATCGCACGTGTCCGCCCAAAACCGACATCGCCAACTGAGTCGTGCCCGCATCCACGCCCTGGCTGCCGCTCAACTGCTGTACCGCACCCAGAATGTTGCCCAACTGATTGGGACTGGCTTGTTGGTTGGGATTGTCGATCGCGTTCAAAATTTGGTCAAATAGTCCCATGATTTTCGCTCTTTGCTGTAGTTGTTCCACTCTAGATTAACCCATCACCAGTTGCAAAATTACCAATTACAGAACTTATATCAAGTTCTGGTAGTTACTTATAATATTCGACCGAGACGGGTTTACGCTTATTGTTGGTTTGAGGCAATTATTGACAGGTTAACCCAATTCCCAATAACTAATGACTGCTATAGCAATCCTAAAAAATTTGAAAAGTCCTACGCAAGCAAGATACTTGCACTACAAAGATTCGGGTCTAAATCGATTTTGCTGCTGATTTAGGGCTGCTATAAATAATGACTAATGACTACTGACTACTGACTACGAAGAGGGCGGGCACAGGGGCATCGCCCCTACTGACTAATGACTACTGACTAATGACTAATGACTAATGACTAATAATGTTTAATCGGCAGGGCGATCGCAAATTCCGTACCCGTTCCCATCTCCGACCAAAAATTAATCGTCCCGCCGTGTTTCTTGACAATAATTTCGCGGCAGATTGCCAATCCCAAACCAGTACCTACACCCCTCGGTTTAGTCGTAAAGAACGTTTCAAACATTTTTTCTTGACTGGCCGCAGGTATTCCCGTACCGTTATCGGAAATTCGCACTACCACTGAGTCGTCGTCCAAGTATTCTGTAGCGATCGCAATCCGCGGCGAACAACTCGATTTATCCGGTTTTTTTGACTCCGAACCCGATTCTAGATTCGCCTCCTGAGAGCGAGTTTTTTCAAGTTTTGCTTTCTCTTCTACAGCATCTAGCGCATTGTTGAGAACGTTGACAAACACCTGGTAAAGCAAACCCATATAGCCTTCAACAGTCGGAAGTTCCCCGTAATTGCGTACCACTTCAACGCCCTGTTTGATCCGGCTGTTGAGAATCAGCAAACTGCTGTCTATGCAGGCGTGCAAATCGACTGGCCCAGGCGCTGGATCGTCGAGACGAGAAAAATATTTCAAACTTAAAATAATGGCTTTGGCTCTTTCGACACCGACTTGCATTGAGTTAAATATTTTTATCAAATCTTCTTGAAGAAAATCGATGTCTATTTCTTCTGCTTTCGCGCTTACAGCAGGAGGCGGGTTGGGGATTTCTGTTTCGTAAGTTTTGAGCAAATCTAAAATATCTTCAACGTAATTTTTGGCGGGCTCGATGTTGGCATAGATAAAATTGATTGGGTTGTTAACTTCGTGAGCAACACCGGCCAGCATCCGCCCCAAAGTTGCCATTTTCTCATTTTGAAGTATCTGACTTTGCTGTTTTGCTTTCAATTCTTCTAGCAAGTGATTTACTTTCTGAATCAGTTGGTTGAACGAATCTGCTAATACTCCTACTTCATCGGTGCTGGTAACTGGTACTTGCAACTGAAAATTAGATTCTTCTGTGACTCGCTGAGCTATTTTAGTTACAGCGGCGAGGGGTTTGCCGATCGCCCGACTGGTGAAGCTTCCCAGCAGTGCTGCAACTACGATCGACAGTACCATGCTACCAAAAATTATTTGCACTCGCAGCGTCTGCGCTCGCAGCAGGGCTTCCCGTGCTGCATCTTCTTGCAATGCGGCGCGATCAATTATTTCTGCTAAATCATTGGTCGCCTTATCTAATTCCTGCCCATTTTTATCTAGCTGGAAATTCGACAGCAACTTGCGTTTAACACTTTTTCTATCAGGCAAATCTGGCAAGTTACTGAGTTGAGCGTTAACTATTTATAGTTGCTGAATATAATTAGACAGGAGCGAATAGTAATTTTTTATCAATTCCTGTAAACCTACTGCCTGCTCCATCTTTTTCTGATTTTTTACTTCAGATAGCGACAACTTTAAACTGTAGATACTATTTTGTAGCTCTTGGTATTTCTTGTCAAATTCTTCTGGCTGTTCGAGCCAATAAATCAACCGCTGTTGGCTATTTTGCGTCCGCAGTAAAGCCACCTGCAACTTATTTAAAAGCTGAAACCTGGTTGTGATGTTTGAGCTGCATAGATGCGAACCTGTGAATAATTCACGCACTGATAATTGAGTCTAACTTAACTCGCGGATGATTAGAAGGTTCCACATTGATATTTGATGTGATAATTTTTGTGAATAAAGAGGCTAAGAGCCGGCTGAATAAACTTGGTTTCTCGTTTCCGGTTTCGGAGCTTCCAGGAGGCACTGGCGTAAAAAAACCTGGTTTCTGTGTACTTAATGTCACATTTGTTTGTTAATAAAAAAGTATTGCTAAACTGGCGATCGAATAAATCAGCGCGTAAATAAGTAGGTAGATGCAAATAAACCAGTCTGCAGTTCGGGCAGGTGATAAGCTGTAGCTAAGTTATCGTGCAAGCTACAATTACAGCAAGAGGGCGTTAGCGAAGCTTGCAGAAGAGGATCGCACTTGTCCGTCCCGCTGGCACTCAAATCCCCGTAAATCGGGATTTGCGGGCTCGCGCAGTACGATCCTCTTCTGCAAGCTTCGCTAACGGGCGCTTCAATATTTGAGATTTGAGATTTGCAATGACCGATCGCAATCGAAGTAATGTAAAAATCAAAGCATAACCCTTTTATTTGCCGCTCTCCTCATGCCTTTGCCGCGCCTGTTAACCTTAATTGCTGCTTTCTGCCTCACCCTGGGGCTGATTATTGGGCTGGTTAGTTCCTTAACAGGGCTTTACACTCAAGTTGCGTGGTCTAGTTCTGGGCTGTTGGCTAATTTGCTGATTTTTCTGATAATTGTACTTTTGGGAATCCTAATTTTTGCCCTTTTTTACTATTTTAGGCTGCTGCAACGCCCGGGAAAAGTTAAGGGAAAACAAGCGATTAATCCGAAGGTTCCTGTTGTCAAAAGTGAAGCTGCTTCGGAAAATCTTAAAGCGATTCGGCAGCAAGTCGATCGCATTCAAGATGAAGTAGCGCGGCAAGCTTTGCTGTTGAGAGCCCGCGAAATTGAAGCTAGCATGGCCCGCGGCAATGTTCGGATCGTGGTTTTCGGCACCGGTTCTGCGGGCAAAACTTCCGCTGTCAATGCGCTGGTGGGGCGGATGGCGGGACAGGTGGGCGCGCCGATGGGAACTACCGAAGTTGGAGAAACTTACACTCTTTCATTGAAAGGAATCGATCGAGAATTAGCAATTACTGATACCCCCGGCATCTTGGAAGCGGGAGTAGCGGGAACATATAGAGAGGAATTGGCGCGTCAGTTGGCGGCCCGGGCCGATTTGATCTTATTTGTTTTGGACGGCGATTTGCGTAAATCTGAGTACGAACCGCTGCGGACTTTGGCAGAAATTGGCAAAAGGTCGATCGTGGTTTTTAATAAAGTTGACCTTTATCCCGACAGCGACAGAGACGAAATTGTCACTAGATTGCGGCAGCGAGTCAAAGGTTTGGTGTCAGCAATGGATGTAGTTGCTATTAGCGCCAACCCGCAAAAAGTTGTACTAGAAAGCGGTACAATATTTCAACCAGACCCGGATATGATGCCATTAATTCGGCGCATCGCAGCAATTTTGCGAGCCGAAGGCGAAGACTTAATTGCCGACAATATTTTGCTGCAATCTCAGAACTTGGGAGAGCAAGCGCGCAAGTTAATTGACGCTCAAAGGCGGCGCGCTGCTGATAAAGTAGTAGAGCGCTTTCAATGGATCGGAGCTGGCGTAATTGCCGTAACACCTTTGCCCGTTGTAGATTTGTTAGCGACAGCAGCAGTTAACGCTCAAATGGTAGTAGAAATTGCCAAGATTTACGGCTGCGAAATAAATATCGATCGCGCCAAAGAATTGGCATTGTCTCTGGCCAAAACTCTGGCAAGTTTGGGAATAGTTGAAGGCGTAATTCAAATAGTATCCAGAGCCTTGCAATTAAGCGTAGCCGGGTTTGTTTTTGGCAAAGCAATTCAAGCAGTCAGCGCCGCTTATTTAACCAGAATTGCCGGAAAAAGTTTTATTGAATATTTTCGCCACGACCAAGATTGGGGCGACGGCGGCATCACCGAAGTCGTGCAAAGACAGTTTCAGTTAAACCGGAAAGACGAGTTTGTCAAAGCATTTGTCAAAGATGCGATCGCCCGCGTTGTCGAACCTCTGAACATTTATCAGCAACAAGAATCGGAACCCGAATTAGAAATATCAGCCGAAGTGGAACCAGAACCATTGTATCAGCACCCAGGCGACGATTGGGAAACTTACAACAACAAACGAAACGATGAATGGTAATTAGTCATTAGTCATTAGTCAGTAGTCATTGGGAATGGGGAATTGGGAATGGGGAATGGGGAATTGGGAATTGGGAATGGGGAATTGGGAATGGGGCATTGGGGAATTGGGCATTGCTAGCAACTGACTAATGACA
>NZ_JADEWV010000310.1 GCF_015207455.1 Microcoleus sp. LEGE 07076 | reverse complement strand
TGCTTAGTTATTTGTTGTTGGTTATTTGTTGTTGGTTATTGGTTATTTGTTATTGGTTATTTGTTATTGGTTATTGGTTATTTGTTATTGGTTATTTGTTATTGGTTGTTGGTTGGTTGTTGGTTATTAGTCTCGATATAGCGGTTCTCAATTTTCGTGAAATCGTAACCAATGCCCAATGCCCTGCTTAGTTATTTGTTATTTGTTATTGGTTATTGGTTATTGGTTATTTGTTATTGGTTATTTGTTATTGGTTATTTGTTATTTGTTGTTTGTTGTTTGTTGTTGGTTATTTGTTGTTGGTTACATATAAAATCATTAATAGCCAATGCCCAATGACCAATTCCCCATTCCCAATTCGCCATTCCCTGTTTTGCCCATTCCCGATGCTTTGCTGCCCCATTCCCAATTCCCAACAAAATGAATTACCAAAATCCCGCTCCTACAGTTGATATTATCATCGAATTGGTCGATCGCCCGCACCGCCCGATCGTACTCATCGAACGTCGCAACATTCCCTACGGCTGGGCCATTCCCGGCGGCTTCGTCGATTGCGGGGAATCGGTAGAAACGGCGGCCAAACGCGAAGCTTTAGAAGAAACCAGCTTGAATGTAGAATTAATCGAGCAATTCTACGTTTATTCTGACCCAAATCGCGACCCACGCAAACACACAATCAGCATTGTATTCTTGGCTGCTGCAACGGGCGAACCTCAAGCCGCCGACGATGCTAAAAATTTACAGTTTTTTGAATCTTGGCAGATTCCTGCACAATTGTGTTTCGATCACGAGCTCATTTTACGAGATTATTGGCGTTACCGTCATTATGGATTGCGTCCGCAGTTGTAGAGTGAGGATTTTTTGACCGCAGATCCACGCGGATTAACGCAGATTGATTGCTATGATTTATCTGTGATTTATCTGTGATTTATCTGTGTTAATCTGCGGTTAAATTCATCAGACTAAATTTTATGGCAAGCTTGACAATATTAGGCGGAGGTGCTTGGGGAGCGGCACTGGCAAATCTGGGAGGCAAAAAGGGCGATCGAGTGAATTTGTGGTCGCGCCGCAGTTCTTTTAGTCTACAATCAGTTATAACTGGCGCGGATGTTGTGGTTTCGGCAGTTTCGATGAAAGGAGTTGGGGAAACAGTCGATCGAGTGCTTGCCTTAAACTTAACTCCGACTACAATTATAGTTACTGTCACCAAAGGTTTAGACCCTGCGACGACGCGAACTCCGTCTCAAATTTGGCAAAATGCCTTTCCTAACAATTCAATAGTCGTACTTTCTGGCCCTAATCTTTCAGAAGAAATTCAGGAGGGATTGCCGGCTGCGACGGTAGCGGCAAGTTGGGATTTAGCCGCGGCGAAGCAAGTACAACATATTTATAGTTCCGATATTTTTCGGGTTTATGTGAACGAAGATCCGCTGGGGACTGAGTTAGGTGGAACCCTGAAAAATGTATTTGCGATCGCCGCTGGTGTTTGCGACGGTTTACAATTAGGAACTAATGCTAAATCTGCTTTGCTGACTCGCGCTTTGCCAGAAATGATTCGGGTGGGAGTTCGTTTGGGAGCTCGCGCCGAAACTTTTTATGGTTTATCTGGTTTAGGAGATTTACTCGCTACTTGCAACAGTCCTTTGTCGCGCAATTATCGAGTTGGTTTTGGATTAGCTAAAGGCAAATCTTTAGAGCAAATTTTGGAGGAATTGCAGAGCACTGCTGAGGGTATTAATACTACTAATGTATTGATTGATTTAGCCGAGAGACGCGAGATTGAAGTCCCTGTTTCCCGTCAAGTTTACCGTTTATTAAATAGTGAAACTACCCCAGAACAAGCAGTTTTGGGGCTGATGGAACGGGCTTTGAAACCTGAGTAATATCCAAAAGTTTGTTCGCAGTAAGGATTTTAGTCTTTATTCAATCTTTTTGAGGACTGAAGTCCTCACTACTACAAACCAAGATGAATGCTATTTACTTAGCGCCGTAATAAAAGGCAATTTCTTTCTCTTTAAGCGGTGCAAATTGGGCTGCAACCAGCATTTTATCGAGTTCCTCTTGTCCTATATGTTTGACGCCGATTCGGACAATGCGCGATCGCATGGTGTTTGACACGCCGCTGCGCTGTCTGTCGGCTTCTAATCCCATTACTTGCTCGTACAGGTCTAATTTTGCTTTCGGAATCTGAGTGCCGTCAAAGTCGATTCCAGATGCGATCGCAACGTCGATCGCATCTGCACCGGTTGTAGATACAGGGGCTGAGTTTGTTTCTGAAGACATTGTGCTTCCTATCAAAGTTTGCTGTGGAAGTATTTTATCAGAGAACTCTTGACTTTGCTCAAATTTGTCAATCCTTAATATTTGGCATTTGCCGAATATTTAGCCTCCGCCCCAAAGTCCGTCAGGGGGTTTAAACCCTTAGCGGACTTCGGCAGTTACGAAACGGCAAACTTTCCCAGTCACAAATTGGCAAGCTTAACTACATTAAAAAATCGGGCGTTGCTGAATCAAGCTATGAATACTGCCGGAACGGAAACATCCTGAAATTTTAGGTAATGTAAGCTGTTCTGCATTTAAACTGTATCTCAAAAAACCATAAAACTTGTGTGGGGTGGGCAGGAGAGCCCGCCCTGAATATGCAATTCAAATGCGCGACAGCTTATTAATAGTTTAATATATTGCATGAGCATTCCCGCGCATTTACAATAACAAATAGTCTCGCAATATAGTCTTGTTAGATCATGTATCAACTTCGGATTTTTTCCTTCTACTTTTGTCACATAAGTCTTGCCAGTAGTGCGATATTTATCAGGAATAAACGTCGGATATACTGGTCGTCCATCCGTGACATAAAAATAGCATTTCCCGGTAGTTAGGAATGAGAATTTAATAAGTTACACAAGTTTCTGGGATGTCCTGTCCGTCCAAAAAAGCCAAACGGGACATCCCAAAATAACAATTAAAGTTGTCAGCTATTTAATTCGCGATCCTTACCCAGTCCCACAACGATTCAAACGTCTCTGAACTACGAGCTCCTAATACCCATCTTAAAATTCCTGAGCGAAATTTGTAGTCAGGACTTTAGTCCGCAAATCAGAGGACTGAAGTCCTCACTACGAACTTTACTATAGCCTTTATCAAACAGGTTCGCGGACGAAGTTTGACCTGGAAAGCTTGAAAATACATTGAACTGTTTCAAACCTGAAGTTTCGCCCTTCCCCACAGTCAACTCATAACTTTTGTAAGCCAGCCAAGTCCCTAAACCGCGCTTGCCAAAAACAGCCTTAAGAGCAGCGCACACGTAGCCCACCTGCGGGTGAAAAACCCCCGGATAGTGGTGGCAATTGAAAAAATCTGGTTTTTGCGCGTCCAGCACTCAACAGAGACCTGCTGCGTGCCTAAACTGATTAAAGTATTTACAGTTGAGCGAGGGTTCGACAAACCGATATCCTCAAGCACGTCGCCGTGAATGGTATGGGGCTTTTCGCCTAAGTAGATGCGAGAAATCCAGCCGCCAGCGGAATGACAGACGAGATCGATCTGTTGGCTGCCGTATTGCTGTAACATTTGTTTGACGGTGCGATCGAGCTTTCGCAAAATTGGCACCATCCACCGGCCGCCAAAAGTCGGCAACCAATCTCGCTGGCTCAGAGGTACTGTTAAAGTTGGGAAACCTCGATCGACCAGAGATTTTTCAAATTCCCGATAGTCCGAAGCAGCAGCAAAATATCCACGCAAAATCACACTTGGTAATGGCACGATCGATTTGAGATTCGAGATTTGAGATTATTGGATTTGTGGCTGGGGGTGCTAGGATATGTTTTTCAAGCTTAAAAACCTTTGAAAAATCACCCTTTGGGTTGCTAACAGCGCCTCATCTGGCTGCAGCTTGTTAAACTTTTTGCTTGGGGAATATCTACTTCTATGGCTCGCGAGCCGATTCCAACATTGTATTTTACCCTGGTTGTCGTTCACTTAGAAGACCGTTTTCTACTGGTACAAGAGCGCAAGTACGATCAGCAGTGGTATCTCCCAGCAGGGCGAGTGGAAAAAGGCGAGACTTTACTCGATGCTGCTGTACGCAATACCGTCCAGGAAGCGGGGATTTCTGTGATCGTTGAAGGAATTCTCAGAGTAGAACACACGGTGATGCCTAGGGGCAATGTGCGCCTCAGGGTGATTTTTGTGGCTCGTCCTGAAGATAAGACTCCGCCCAAGAGCAAGCCGGACGAGTATACTTTGTGTGCTGGCTGGTATTCTCTCAAAGAGTTAGACCAGTTGTCGCTGCGGGGAGAGGAAGTTCGGGAGATGTTTCAGTATATGGCAAGCGGCGCTCCTATTTATCCGATCGACTTGCTGAGCATCGAAGGAGCTCCTTTTAAAAGTTACCGCTATCGCTGGTGAATCCTGCGATTTGAGATTTGAGATTTGGGATTTTAGGTTGAATCATGACTTCTACCGATCAACTCGGCTGTGTAACAGAATTGGAAACCGTCGGTCGATCGCACCGATCATCGGTGTTTAATCAATTAGTGTCAGTTGGCCGCCTGCCAAGAGACTGTATTGCAGCGAGCTGGCGAGCGGGCAATTTCGATGCCGACCGTGCTAAAATTACAACTTTGAATTCCATAACAGCCACTTTTAAATCGCTAAAAAAAAAATTAATAACTACTAACCTCCAATTCCCAATTGCCAATTCCCAATTCCCAATTCCCTGTTTGGCCAATTCCCTGTTTGGCCAATTGCCAATTGCCAATTCCCTGTTTGGCCAATTGCCAATTCCCAATTCCCAATTCCCTGTTTGGCCAATTCCCTGTTTGGCCAATTCCCTGTTTGGCCAATTCCCTGTTTGGCCAATTGCCAATTCCCAATTCCCAATTCCCAATTCCTAATTCCCTATGGTCATGACTGACTCTTCCTCCCTAGCCAACACCCTTTCCGAACCGCTGCGCCAGCCTTTTTGGTGGGCAGCCCTAGCCTCTGTGGGGCTTCACGGAGTGCTTGGAGTAAGCGCCCCGACACTCTCAAACCTGATCTACGGTGGAAACTCCTCAAAAAAAAATATCCCCGGTACCGTCGGCTTCGTACAACTAACTCCGGCTCAAGCGCAGCGCCTGCCACAAACTATACCACCAAAGCCCTCCAATGCACCGTTTTCGCTCGTCGCACCAGTTCCCATTCCCACCTCGCCCAAGTT
>NZ_JADEWV010000309.1 GCF_015207455.1 Microcoleus sp. LEGE 07076 | reverse complement strand
TGTTATTTCATCCATCTTTGCTTGTACCAGGCGAATAATCTCCCTATCGTTATTAGCAAATTTAGGTAAGTCGCTTCTCGGAACATAAGCCAACTCTGATATGTCAATGTCAAGACAGTTGTTTTCATTTAGATGCACACCCACGAAAATCAGACCAATTCCATGATCGTGATAGCCTTTTTGAGCAATTTTCGTAAAGCTATCCTTCGCACCATAAACCATCGTCTGGGCGTATTGTTCTAACTGCTCTTTAGATACAAGAGACATATTGACACCTCAATCTCCTAGAGTGTTTTGTTTGATTGTCTTATTAACTCAGCTAAATATCTAACCTGAACTTAACGTAGTATTACATGAGTAAACCAATCCTATCAAAGCACCAATACCCAACGTTGTCAACAGGATACCCCCCGCCCGCGTTCATAAGTCGCCAGAGTCTTATTAATCCGCCACACCCACTGATCGCACGCTAACTTAAAATTCTCTGGTTTCGGACTCTCTTGAATCAGCAGCGCCAATCGACCAGTAGCCAACAAAATTAAAAATATCGGGTCAGTTGGCTCAATTTTTCCCTTAAAAAAAAGCCAACTCCAAAACTTTGCGCCTGTACTCCTCAGATTGCCCCTCTAAAGCAAGATCAAGCAAAGATTTAGTATCAACAACACCATAACTCATGGCAACATCCCCATAGTTTCAAATGCTTCGTAAGCCGACAACATAAACGACTTAATTCGCTGCCGTCCCACCACACCGAGTTCCTGGCTATTCCTTGCCAAATCAAAAGTTATTCCCTGACAAGGATTTTAGTTGCTCCAGTTTGGTTATATGCTTCAGAAATTGCATCCTTCAGCAGTTGTGAGAGGTGGACGGGGATTGCAGCAATGTCTTCAGGTTGAGGCGGCGAGCGCTCTTGAGAAGAAGTTGGCGGTACGGATGCCGATCGCCCTTGAGCAGGAGTTGGTGATACGGATGGCGATCGCTCTTGACAAGGAGTTGTCGATACGGATAGCGATCGGTCTTGACCAGGGGTTGGCGCGACTTCTGAAAGTTCCTCAACTGATTCAATTAGTCGCACAGAGCTAGGGTTGATGTTTAAGATCAGAGCACTACCTTTAGGCGAGGGTTCAATAGTGGCCTCAAAGGTACTGCCGATCGGCAATTTAGGTGAATTAGCAGAAAACATGGCTAATTCTTGTCCGTCAAGGAGGACAATAGGGCTGCCGTCGCGCCTCGAACCGCTACCGCTAACAGAACCCACCTCAAAAGTCAATGTTTTCTTCCTCCATTTTGGACTGCTAAAGTCAACATCTTTCAAGTCATTGTACTTCTGTCCAATCAGTTCAGCTCTGTCAAACTGAAAGGTTTGCAACTGCTGGCAAATTTCATCTGTAAACAAGTTGAGAACCAATGCTGCTTTAGGTGTTTGGTTTTGGGACTCAAGCCAAGTATAATCAGCAGGAGCTACAATGCGTGAACTCACATCTTTGGTGCGACCAAGACCATCGCGGTAGGTTAAGTCTAAACTGTCGATGTCGTTGACATTTTCGCAAAACTTCTTCTCAAGAATTCCCACCAGTTTGTCGCTGGGTTCAATTAAGGCAAAATTGACCATTGGCAGGCTTGAATGCAAAGTTGCTTCATATTTAATACCTTTGCTGTCTAACAATTCTTTCCAATGTCCAGCTAAGTCTTTGCCAACTGGCTGTCGCTTCTTATCCCTGACAGTCTTACCGCTGCCGTCCAATTCAAATTCCTCGAAAGGGACGCTCAGAACGTAAGTGTCTTTTGGCATTGCTTCGTGCAGTCGCTCGTACTCAGGTTCAAGGGTGAATTCAATCACCAGTTGGCGAGAAAGTTCCTTACAAGCTTTGCGAGGAACTTCTAAGTTGGGATTTGCGGTTTCGACGTGCCACATACCACTAGCAGCTAAAAACCGTTCTTCAGGGTCAGTCCAAGCTTCAGTTACATCGGCTCTTAAGCTCTCGTATAACTTGCTGACGGCTTCTTTAATTGCCTTAGAATCGCCGCCGCAATCCAAGTGGATTTCGCCCATCCTTTCTCGATAGCGTTCCTTAATATCTTGTGCCCACCTGACATAATATTTCTCCCATTTTTCTCGCTCATCTAAGTCAGAAGGAGACTCGAACAGGTAGCGAAATTCGTCGCGGTGGCGGCTTTTTAGACGAGTCGGTTCCCACTCTGGATTAACAGCCTCCTTAGCAATGCAATTGATAGCGGTGCCGTCTCCTATAGGTAATGGCACGGTTTTGTAAAGCCTGGGGTCGTCTTTGTAGTCAAATAGGTAGCTTGGGTGCTGTTCTGACCACTGCTTAGCCTTGGACAACAAGGTGGGGTGGTGGTCTTCGGTACGAGTAGCACTTTTGGGACTGTCCACTTCAATTTGCAGGGCATCAAATAGCTTTCCAAGAAGCTGCCGCTTCTGTTGATTGAATAAACTTTCTGGCTGTCCCGGTTCTGCTGCTGACGATTGCACTCTCCCGATTAAGGTAGCCACCCAGCCGATTTTATTTTGGGCGATGGCTATGGCAATTTGCCGCAATTTGGTATACTTGCGATCGCCATCACTATCGGTAGCTTTATTGTAGTCAACTTTCTCTCGCTTCTCAACAGCATCGTACTCATTCTCTTGATTAGCGTGCCTGGTTTCAGAGGCGATATTCGGCATTCGGGAAGCAGGCGTAATTACCAGTTGGTCGCCGTCAAAATCGCATTGGTGATGCTGCATGGCTTGGTCTGGGCGAATGAAAACGCACCCTTTGTACTGCGTTAATTCAGGATGACTTTTGTTGTCTACTATGTAGCGGCGGATGTTATCTTTACTGACAATTGGGTATCGGGTAACGATGACTTCTGTGCCGTTTTTAAAGTGGGGCGCGACAATTGTCCCCGGTTGTAAGTCTTCACAAGGTTGGGCCATTGCTGAACCATGATGAATTGCTCCCTTAATTGCTAAGTCTTTCCACTTTTTAGCCAGTTGTTCTTGCATGAAATCGACGACTTTGGGAAAGTCGAGGAGTTGACCGAGTTTGTCGTTCCTCAAAATTGAAATTAGTCGGGATTCGTTCCGCTGAGCTTTTTCATCTGCTTCGTCTTCTAATCCGCTGCTGTCGTCATGAAGGTTAGATTGAAAAGCAGCTTTTTTGTCGTGCTGTTCCACTAAGTATTTGGCAAGTTGCAGCCGGTTGTTTTGCAAGTCAGCGAGCTTTTGGGCTTCAACTTTAGTCGGTGTGGCGATGTCAGCCTGAATAGCTGCTTCGGAATACCAAATCGAAAATTGCCAGGAATTTTCGTATTCAGTTACTTTGGCGTTGCCTCGATTTCCTAGTATAGCTTTGGGAAATTCGTAGTCGCCACAGGGGATAAGTTCAGCTAATTGCAATGCGGCAACTCCTTTGATAGAGGAGCGATCCATGATGATATCATAACCCAAGTCTGAGGTTAAATTAGCATCAGGCAACAGCGTTCCTTTGGCAAGAAAGCTAATTTCTGGAGTATGGCAGTCTTCTTGCTTCCATTCCTGCATCCAGGCAAATCTGAATTGAAAAGGTCGGTTGTAATTCCCTCCTAATTGTTGGGCTAGTGCCGGTGAAATTTTACCGTGACAGTCTCCGGTTTGCCACTTATGAGCTTTCGCTTTTTCACTAGAGTCATCGCTTTGAGAATCAACAATTTTGACTCGCAAGGTTTCGCCATCAAGGGAGCTATCTAACAATTTTGCGCCTTGGTTGCAACTGCTAACTAGCAGTGAGCCGTAGCGACAGGCGTGGTCGGGTTGAGTTTTGAATACGCTCAACAGTTTGGTTGAGAGTTCAATGTCTGCAAAGTACACATTTTTGCCGGAGCTGAAAGCAACTCTTCTGGTAATACCATCTCCGAAATCGATGTTTTTCAGAGGGTCGAAGCTGCTATCATTTGGGTCTGGTTTAACGATGCTTAGGGATGCTAATTCTTCAGGTTCAAAAAGCAGTTCAAGCAGGGAGTTACGCAGCACTTCTGATTCAGCTTGGTACCGCCCCTTTGCTCTACCGTCAGTCAAGGACATATCAAAGACTGGGATTTTTAGTCCTTCCCCAGCTACCCATTCTGTGGAGCGATATTCTGGGGTAAGTTTTCTTCTGCTCATTGATTAGCTCCTGAATCCTAGTTTTTACATTTTTAGGACTTACGCACAGCAATAGTCCAGATTTTGACAAGGTTGTTCCTTCAACACTTCCTGCTACTGAGTGATAGTCACCCCCTCCAAGTGGAGGGTTTTAGAATAGAAAAGTAGCGTGTTACAATGAGATTGACAATCCCAATGTGGAGAAAAAAAGTGAAAGTAGTTCGCACAACTACGGCTATGGAAAGCCAGCGAAATTATTTCTCTGATAGCGATGCACTTGCCCGCGTTGCTTTTGGAGAAGGTGAAAACAGCCAGCAATTCGGAGGTTTGAACCTCGACGCTAACGGGGTTATTAAAGGTAGAGCGTCAAAGTTGTTCAACGTCACTGAAGAACAAGTTGAAAACCCTGAATACTGGATTGATTTGTAATAGATATCGACCGAAATTAAGTTTTCGCTCTTACAAACAAAACAAGCGTTTTACATTCTAATTCGGAAATGTCTAATTCAGGGAAGTCTAAGTCGGAGGTGTCTACTATAGCTTTTCTCACTGATATGAGGTACACAAGATTCTCTGAATGTCAGGATTTTCAAGCCTTGGTATATACCTCATTTACCTGAGAAAGGCTATCTTTTCAGGTGTCAGAGCAAGGGATTTCTGACACCTGAAAAGATAGCTAACGCCGTTTTTTGGGCTGCGTTTTATCCGAAGAACGACTTTCAAGCGTCTGGTTGGCTTGAAGAGAGTGCAAATTGTTACCTGGAAGCAAGCTGTAGACCACTTTGCGCTTGCGGAAAACCCTAGTACCATCTACAGGCATTCCTTTTTTCCAAGCGTCTGCAATCGCCTTTTTGTCGGCAGAAATTACGGTTTTGGTTTCGACTCGGCGATAGGGTTCTGGTAGTTGAGATGAGTCAATCAAAACTTCACAGGTAGGCGGATTTTCCTTAACAGTAATGCGGCGGTGTTTGCCGATAACTTCTGAAGTTAACACGCCGCATTCGTTGAAGTAGAGAACGGTTTTATCTAAGCGCTCTCTCCACCCCTGGAGTTTGTTGATAGCTCTTGAATGCAGTTCTATCAAATACTG
>NZ_JADEWV010000308.1 GCF_015207455.1 Microcoleus sp. LEGE 07076 | reverse complement strand
GAAGGTAAACAATGCGAAGGGGAGAGGGGGAGATGGGGAAAAGATTTTTGCTCTATAGTCGAAATATATAATTTAAATGCACAACAGCTTAACGGTGTAGTTCACATGATCGATACAGTTGTGATTCCTGAATTTCTGGGTAAGATTGAACCAATGAGTTAAGGGAAAATTATTCCCAAACCAGCACAATTTAGAAAAGATTAGGCAATGGTAAATTCGGCGAACCACTACGATATCATTATTATTGGCACGGGAGCGGGCGGAGGTACGCTGGCTCACCGTCTCGCACCGACTGGTAAAAGGATTTTGGTGCTAGAAAGAGGCGACTTTTTGCCCAGGGAAAAAGCAAATTGGAGCGCGCTGGAAGTTTATCAAAAAGAGCGCTATCACACGGATGAGTGCTGGTACGATCGGGAAGGTAAAAAGTTTCGACCCCAGACTGGTTATTGGGTTGGCGGCAATACAAAAGTTTATGGTGCGGCTCTTTTGCGGCTGCGGGAACGAGATTTCGATCGCGTAATTCACAAGCAAGGATTTTCTCCAGAGTGGCCGCTCAAATACGCAGATTTTGAGCCGTATTACACGCAAGCTGAAGCACTCTATGACGTTCATGGAGAGCGGGGAATCGATCCGACTGAACCGCCCTGCAGCGAACCTTATGCTTATCCTGCTGTCAGCCACGAACCTGATATGCAGGTGCTCGCGGACGATATTCGATCGCTCGGCTACAATCCGTTTCATTTACCTTTAGGATTAAAGCTGAATGAAGCCGATCGCACAAACAGCCCTTGCATTCGCTGTGATACTTTTGACGGCTACCCTTGTTTAGTAGGTGCCAAAGCCGATGCGGAGGTGAATGCGATTCGGCCAACCCGCGAAAAATATGCTAATTTCACCCTGATAACTAATGCCAAAGTCTTGAAACTGCATACCAGCAAATCCGGGCGAGAAGTGACGGGGGTAGAAACTGAAATTTTAGGGGAACGACAGCAATTTACAGGCGATATTGTGGTGGTTTCTTGCGGTGCGATTAATTCGGCTGTTTTGTTGTTGCAATCTGCTAGCGAGCAGCACCCCAACGGATTAGCAAATAGTTCTGATTTGGTGGGCAGAAATTTAATGAAACACCTGGCAACTGCTTTAGTTGCTATGCACTTAGATGTGAATACAGCTAACTTTCAAAAAACTATTGCTGTTAACGATTATTATTGGGGAGAGCCGGATTTTCCTTATCCAATGGGTATGGTACAAAATACGGGGAATGTGTTAGCTGATATGCTGCCGGCTGAGGCTCCGGCGCTGATGGCTCCGCTGGTAAAATTGATTCCTAAATACGAGCGGCATTTGATTGCTGAGCGCTCGGTTGGTTGGTGGTTGCAAACAGAAGATTTGCCGGATTTAAACAATCGGGTTCGGGTGGAGGGCGATCGAATTTGCTTGGATTATACGCCGAACAATATCGAAGCGGGCGATCGGCTAATTCACCGCTGGACATCTGTAGTCAAATCCCTCCACCGTTCGGCCAAGCACGTCATTCCTTTTAGCCTTTATCCTCGCGCCCAGATGCCGGTACAATCAGTTGGTCATCAATGCGGCACTTGTCGGTTTGGTACAGACTCCAAAACTTCAGTGCTTGACGTGAATTGCCGCACCCACGATGTTGAGAATCTCTATGTTGTGGATGGCAGTTTTTTCGCGTCAAATTCGGGGGTTAACCCGACGCTGACGATTATGGCAAATGCGCTGCGGGTTGGCGATCGCATCACTGAACTGTTAAAGTAAACGATGTAAATAAATTAGGTTTTGGAAAGTATAAATCAATACGGTTCACTTAAGACAGATCCCCCCTAACCCCCCTTGAAAAGGGGGGGACAAGAATGCCCTCAAAGTCCCCCTTCTTAAGGGGGATTTAGGGGGATCTCCGGGGTATAAATAGTGTTAAGTGAACCGTATTGAAGTATAAATTGAAAAAACAAGAGCAATATTTGTGAGGAAAGGATCGCAATGAATGATGCTAAAAAGCCCGATGAAAATAGTACAAATCGATCGGAAACACATGAGTCTCACCCGATCGCCACAGGATTGGGCGCAGTCGGCGGCGGTGTAGCGGGTGCGGCCATTGGTAATTCTGTTGGCGGAAAGGTTGGTGCGGCCATTGGTAGCATCGCAGGGGCGATCGCGGGCGGTATGGCAGGTAGTGCGGTGGCTGATGTTGCTTCAGAGGCGATCGCCGAAATTCAGCCGGCGATCGGGTTAGGTTTAGGCGCTAATGCTAAGCCAGTTGAATTGCCCAAACATTACACTTGGGAAGAATTACAAGCACTATCAAAACCGCAAGGGTAGGGTTTTGGCAAAGAAATAGAACTACCACAGATAAACTAGCGAGAACAAAACAATCCAAATCACATCAACAAAGTGCCAAAACAAAGAAGCCGCACTCACGCCGAAGTGGCCGCCGTTGTAGTTCCCCCGAAGGAAAGAACGGACAAGCATAATTAGCTGCAAGATAATCCCGACAAAAACGTGCAAACCGTGAAACCCAGTCAGCAGATAAAATGTCGCGCCGAACAACCCTGTAGTCAGCCCAAAAGATAGGTTGTTCCACTCGATCGCCTGATTAACTAAAAAGTAAGTTCCCATTAAAGATGCCACCAGCCACAGCAAGCGAAATAAACCCAGTTTCCGGCGATCGAGGGCTTGTTCGGCAAAGTAAATGACAAAACTGCTCGAAACAAGTACCGCCGTGTTAATCGCAGGTTTAAGCACCTCTAATTTCGGGATACCAGGAGGGATCCAGTTGGGAGTTGTCTGCCGCAAGATGATGTAGGCGGCGAAAAAACTGAGGAAGACCATACTCTCGGAAAGCAAGAATGCGGTAAAGCCAAACATCCCGTTTTTGTGTTGTTGAGAATTTTCGTTGCTTTCTTGGGGCGATCGCCCTGAATGCGTAGGATTTGCCATAAGTGAAGAAGTCATTAGTCATTGGTCATTAGCATTTTGTAGAGGCGGGTTTAGCTAAGGAATGAAAATTTAATAACTTAAGCGATTGCTCGTTACCAGGCTCTGCCTGGTAATGCAGATAGGCGAGGCTCTGCCTCCTTCGAGGAAAGCAACTTACAGGAGAGAGGACGGTAGGAGGTGTTTAAGTTATTAAATTTTCGACCCTAAGAATATATGATACAAATGACTAAAAAAATGGCAAAACCCGCCCTCACTCATTGGTTATTGGTTATTGGTTATTGGTTATTGGTTATTGGTTGTTAGTTGTTGGTTGTTGGTCATCAGGAAGAAAATACCTCTAGCATTCGATCGATCTCAATTCTGGAAATTATCTGCGTTAATCTGTGTTTATCCGCCTGAAATCAGCGGTTGAAATTGCAGCTATTCTGGGGCAGAAGCCGGGACGATCGACTCTGGAGAATCGACATAGTGGTACGGCGGCAAAGTCACAATCGGAATCTGGGCAAAATTCTCAACAGGTGGCGGCGAAGAAACAGTCCACTCCAACCCCGTAGCGTGCCAAGGATTGTCCGTTGCTTTCGGGCCCTGCAGCGCCGAAACCACCATATTGACGATAAAAGGCAGCGTCGATACCCCCAGCAGAAATCCCCCCAAACTGGCAATGACGTTCAACCCTTGGTATTGCGGATCGTAGGAAGCAACCAGGCGCACCATGCCTTGCAAGCCCAACGGGTGCATCGGAAAGAAAGTCAGATTAGCCCCGATAAAAGTTAGCCAGAAGTGGATTTTGCCCCAGCCCTCGGCGTACATCCGCCCAGTCATCTTGGGAAACCAGTAGTAAATTGCTCCAAAAATCGCAATTGTGATGGTGTTGAACACAATGTAGTGGAAGTGGCCGACTATAAAATAAGTATTATTTACGTGCAGATTAAAAGGCACGGCCCCCAGCATAACGCCCGTGATGCCGCCGAACAGAAACATGACTACGCCACCCAAGGCAAACAGCATCGGCGTTTGTAGGTGCAGCTTTCCGCCCCAAACGGTAGCAGTCCAAGCGAATACCTTAACGCCAGTCGGCACGGCGACTAACATGGTGGAGAACATGAACAGCATCCGCATCCAGCCGGGAGTGCCGCTGGCGAACATATGGTGTACCCAAACGAAGATGCTGAGTAGAGAAATTGCAAAGGATGCAACCGCTACTGATTTATAGCCAAACAAAGGGTTGCGGGAAAAAGCAGGCAAAATCTCCGAGAAAATACCGAAGGCCGGCAGCGCCATTACGTAAACTGCAGGGTGCGAGTAAAACCAGAATAAGTGCTGGTAGAGAATCGGGCTGCCTTCGTTAAAAGGATCGAAAAAGGTTGTCCCCAAGGCTAAATCGAACAACATCAGCACCGCAGCCGCTGTATCGGTCTTTCTAACGGAAAAAGATTTCCTGCTATATCAAACAAGATGGCAATTATAAACAAACCCAGGGTAAAATGCACCAAATTCGGATGAATTGGCACTTCGTAGGGCAGTCTATTTGCACCTAGCTTGAACCCCAACTGATCGACAAGTTGCTGCACGAGTTGCGAATTCATTGCAAAATCCCTCTTTTCGTCGCTTCAACGATCGGCTCTACGTGCAACCCGTAAACCCAAACCAGCCGAGTTCCCAGATATGTTTGAAATAAAACCAAACAACTCAAAAAAGTTGTCGCCCCCAGATAAGCAGGCGGTACTTTCAAGGGACTGCGCCTGCGAATTACAAAGCGCCAACCCATAATTCCCGCCAGAATTGCCGCCAGCGACCATCCCGTAATCGTGTGCAAATTCAGTACCGGTTTCACCACCTCGTAAGGTTGCGCCAAACCAGCTTCAAACTGACCGAACATCACAGCTAGGAATATGGAAACTGTCGCCACAAACAAGTTCCAGAAACTCACTTCAAACAAGCGGTGATTGCGAGTGAACTAGCCAACAACGTCGCAGAAAAACGAGAAAATTACCATCGCAATTACAAAGTGGACAAGAATCGGATGGAGCGGATCGGGGTAAGGTAGATTTTCGCTGTTGAGAGGTAGAGCAGGCATTGATTTGTCCTTACGGCATCAATGAATTATATCATGTCCAATCAATTACCAAATATCAACAATTCACAGGTTCGATCGTTCGGACTTTAGTCCTTCTAATTGCGGAATAAAGTCCGAACGATCGAACCAATCTTGTCTTTATGGTTAGAGGGCAATACGGTTTACTTAAGACGATCTCCCTGGCACACCC
>NZ_JADEWV010000307.1 GCF_015207455.1 Microcoleus sp. LEGE 07076 | reverse complement strand
GCCTAGAACTCCTAGCGAATATTCCGTGCACCTCCTGCTTGAGGGCGGCCACCGCGAAGAAATCCGTTTTGCAACCCTGCAAGATTTTCAACAGTGGTATAAAACTCTGGTTCCCAAACAAGATTCCTCAGAATTTGTCAATGTCCCGATCAAAAATATTCAAGGCGAATACATGGTAGTTCGGCCTAGCTGCATTATCGCAATTCGGGTAGAACCGATATTTAGTTCCAGTATCGAACGCTTTGATGAATAAAAAAAATTATCAATTGATTAAGGAAAATTGGAAATTGAGCAAGATTTTTCGCTATCAACTATTGTCGATCGCCTGTTGTGTTTTGGCGATCGCTTTTTCGATGCCCGCCGTTGCAGTTGGGCCACTGCAACCAATTAGTGTAAATCAATTGCAGGCGGGAGAGTTGGAGTCGATCGGGCTTGACACTCAAATCTGGGGCGAAAATGGCCAACCGGGCGATCGCGAATTGCTGAAGCGGTCGATCGACAACAGCCTCCGCTATCTCAATACATCAGCCGCCGCCGCTGCTTACAGTCGCTATCGAGTTTCGGGAATTACGCGCGATCGAGTCCGCCGTTCCCTCGATCGATTCCGCCAATTAGTAGTCAGTTCCACTACAGCATCACAACTCCAGGAATCTGTCAAGCGCGAATTTGTTTTTTACAAATCGATCGGCAAAGACGGCAAAGGAACAGTTTCATTTACCGGTTATTTTGAGCCGACTTACTCCGCATCTAGGACGGCTAATTCCGAATTCCGTTATCCCCTGTACCGCCTGCCACCAAACATAGGTTCTTGGTCGAAACCTCACCCGACTAGATTGGATTTGGAAGGTGCAGATGGTTTGCAGGGAAGCAAAGGATTGCTGCGGGGATTAGAATTAGTTTGGTTGCGCGATCGATTCCAAGCATTTCTCGTGCAAGTCCAAGGTTCCGCGAGATTGCAGCTAGCAGAAGGCGGCGAGATGACAGTGGGTTTCGCGGGGAAAACCAGTCACAGTTATACAGGAGTCGGGCGAGAATTAGTTAAGGACGGCAAGTTTACTTTAGATGAGTTAACATTGCCCAAACTCACCGAATATTTCAGCAATTTTCCGACCGAGATGGACAAGTATTTGCCGAAGAATCAAAGCTTTGTGTTCTTCCGAGAAACTAACGGAGCACCGCCGACTGGCAGCATCGGAGTGCCGGTAACTGCCGAAAGGTCGATCGCCACAGATAAATCTTTAATGCCCCCCGGCGCGCTAGCATTAATTAGCACCAAATTGCCTTATCCAAATGCAGCGGGAAAACTCGAACAAAATGCCGTGAATCGGTATGTTTTGGATCAGGATACGGGCGGTGCAATTAAAGGCGCGGGGAGAGTTGATGTATTTATGGGAACCGGGAATTTGGCGGGCGATCGCGCGGGTTATATCAACTCAACAGGAGAACTGTACTATCCGCTTTTAAAGTAGATTAATTCTGCTTTCCTTTGTCGTGGCGATCGTCCCCGCCTTACTCGTTACTTTCGCTCTGCCTGGTAATGCAGATCCGGAGGCTCTGCCTCCTTCTATCTCGCCACTTACATGAGAGAAGAATGTAGGAAGTGGTTAAGTTATTAAGTTTTCGATCGTCAAACAGTCACGGACTTTTCTTTAAATACGTCACTTTATTATTCTCATCAATGCGTATGTATTGTAACCGTTGAAGTTCCACGATAATTCTTTCTTGTTCAACCTCAGAAATACCACCTTGAAACTGAAACATAGCATCGATAGAATTCTGAAGGGTACTTCTCCTGGTTGGCTTTAACTTGATAATCCTTTCAAAAACATATTGAATTATGTCAGAGTTATTTTGACTTGGTGAGGATTCTTTCCAATTCCCTGCAATTCGGTGTTGCGGGTTTTGACTTTCCTCTTCTTTTCTGGCTAGCTGGATCAGCATTTGAGCTAAACGCAACTTCTCCCTGTATCCAAGCTGCTGACACAAGCCAGCGATCTCATCATAGTTCATGACCAATTTTGGTTTGTTAGCTTAATCAAGATCGGTCATATTTTACCATATCTAACCAGTTGTTTTTGCTTCGGGTAGATCGATTAAATTCAACTCGCAAATAAAACCTCCTCGGAGCATCTCATACCATTTTTCTAAAGATGTGCTACGGATGAAGTCTTAGCCCCCCCGAAATCGCGGGGGGTTGGGGGGGTAATATCTAGCGCTACTTTATCAAATTGGTATAAGTTGCCTTCCTCAAAGGAGGCTCTTCCTCGCCTATCTGCATTACCAGGCAGAGCGAAAGTAACGAGCAACCCAAATAGAAGGAGAGGTTGCACAACTAAACAAAAAACATTAAGGTATTCTTTATCACTTTGGTAATTTTATTGTTGACAATCCGAGAAATTAGCAGAATTCTTGTTGGAATTATCTTGAGTTCGATAGCAGAGATTTAAACACAAAAACTCTTAAATTTTAAAAACAATCATTGTTCAAAAAAAATATTCTATCGCCACTTTTAAACATCCTTAAAATCAGTAGAACGGTCATCTGTCAGACCTAATTATTCTTTACCTTGCCGAAAGCCATATTCTACCCGCGTTCTTAATCGATAAAGATGGCCCACAACTTTCTTAAGTTGACCTTTGAGATTCGTTTTGACAAATAATGAAGTAGAATTGGACGGCATCGTTACTCGATCGGCAGTTATCTCTCAATATGCGATCGCTCCTTTTTCGAGAGTATTGGAAGAGGCGATTCCTTCACTGAACTTTAATCATCAGAAAAGTAGCGGTGAAACTGGGGTTAAATTTTAGTGGAATCAGTAGTACCGATTTGATAGCCTCCAGCGAAAATCAGACTTGGGACTGTTCAAGAATCCTTGCAGCATCAACGGCATGGGGAGTATCAAAAAGCTCCACAGCCTCCGGCGATCGCGCGCAGCCTCCTGTGTCCAACTTGCCAAGAGAGCGCGCAGCAACTCGCGCTTAATTACGCCCCTGCCCGGTTAAAACCCAGAGAAAATCGACGCGAGTACCCGATCGAGCTATTTTGATGGAAAATAACGTGAGGTACTCAATCGGCTTCGCATCTTATTGGGGCTTCCAAACTCATAAAATGGGGGACACTTTGATTCGTTTGCAGAGTTTCCCGTCTTAAGGGCTGTTTTCACCTTCAGGATTCCTGTTTCCACAGAGCAAGAAACTGAACCGGGCGCGATCGTGTGGACGCGGGCCCCAGACACGGTGCCTCCGCCGGCGAATCAACAAGCGAGTACGAGAAACTAACACCCGTTTCCCCAAAAAAATGAAAGGGTAGGCTAGCTCCAAACCCTTATGGAATCAGTGATTCCCAATCTAAAACGGTATGGGCACTACCACCAGTTAACCCACTCAACAAAATTTCGTTGAATCTAACGGTGTAGAATTATCTAACAGGAATTATGAAAGCAACTAACAGCCGTCAATTTTCTTCAGTAGCAGCTCGAACTCTAAAAGTAGTCGGGATTATCTTGATTCTTTCTGCTTTGCTCGACTGCATTGTTCTATCGCTGCCGGGAGAAACCTCCGACATTGTGAATCGAGGCTGGCAGTTGGCCGCAGCAACTCAGATAGTTGACAGGGGCATTATTCCTTTGATGGGTATCGCCCTGCTGATGACTGGCTTTTGGGTGGACAGCAGCAGCGGAGTCTCTGTTGATCGGCGCAATGTTTGGGTTGACTTGCGATTCTGGGCGCTGTTGATTTCCAGCTTGTTAGGGCTAATTTACCTGTTGTTGGTTCCCGTTCACCTCAACAATACTCGTTTGGAACTCAAGGATGCTCTGGCTCAAGTCGATAAGGAAGCGGGACAAGCCGAAAATCAGCTAGAGGTGCAAATTAAAAGCGAGCAGTTTAAAGCTCAGGTAGAACAGCTCAAAAGCCAGCGCCGCAGCCAGATAGGCGCGCTGCTGCAAGATGACGGGAAGCTGCAAGAAGCACTCAAGAGTCCAGATGTTCCCAAGGAATTGAAAGCTGTGCTTCAGGATGCAAAAAATGACCCGAAAGCCCTTGACAAGTTTCTAGAACAGCAAGCCCAAGAACTGCCTGTTCAAGCTCGCAACGAGATTCGCACCCGCAAGCAACAAAAAGAGAAAGAGTTGAGAACTCGATCGAGAAATTCGAGTTTGCAGACGGGAATCAGCAGTTTGTTGTTAGCCATCGGCTACATTACTGTTGGTTGGACTGGATTGAGAAGTATGGGAATTCTGCGGTTTGGCCGCCGCAAAAGTTGACCGGCGCCACCGCCACCGCTCCCTAGCGCAAGTCGAGACATCCCGGAGAAATAGATACTTGATTTGCCTGATAGTTTGCCCTTACTCAAAGCTGGGAATGTTCTCAATTTATATTCTGACTTACAACGAAGAGATTGATATCGCCGCTTGCATAGAATCGGCACTGCTTTGTGACGATATCATTGTAGTTGATTCTTTCAGCAGCGATCGCACCCTTGAGATTGTTCAGAATTATCCGGTGCGAACAGTGCAGCACCACTTTGAAACTCACGGACGCCAGCGGACTTGGATGCTCAAAGAAGTAGAATGCAAGTACGAATGGGTTTACATCCTCGAAGCTGACGAGCGGATGACCCCTGCACTGTTTGCTGAATGCTTAAAGGCGATCGAAAGTCAAGAATACATCGGCTATTACGTAGCAGAAAAAGTAATATTTATGGAGCGCTGGATTCGCCGCAGCACTCAGTATCCCCGCTATCAAATGCGCCTGTTTCGCAAAGACCGAGTGTGGTTTTCTGACTACGGTCACACTGAACGGGAAGTGTGCAACGGGCCTACTCACTTTTTAAAGGAAACCTACCCTCACTATACTTGCAGCAAAGGTCTTTCTCGCTGGATTGAAAAGCACAACCGCTACTCGACTGACGAAGCCGCCGAAACTCTCCGCCAATTAGCAGCGGGTCAAGTAAATTGGTGGGATTTATTGTTTGGCGCATCGGAGGTAGAAAGGCGTCGCGCTTTGAAAGATTTTTCTTTGCGCTTGCCTTTGCGTCCTGTGGTGCGCTTTTTCTATATGTATATTTTACTCGGCGGATTTCTTGACGGTCAAGCAGGATTAGCTTGGTGTACGCTGCAAGCTTTTTATGAATATCTCATTTTGCTGAAAGTTTGGGAAATGAAGCATATGCCGCTGCCGAATTTAAGTACAGGGGAAGAACAGTCTATTTCCGAAGTAGTAACAGTTGAACCCTCTAAAGTTTCTTATAATCTTGGTACTTCTGATAC
>NZ_JADEWV010000306.1 GCF_015207455.1 Microcoleus sp. LEGE 07076 | reverse complement strand
CTATGCATAAAAAAATCGCAATAGTACCGATATCTAAACAGAAGGAAGATAAACCTCAAGTTTCTTTACCCCTGTTGAAGTAGGAGTCAATTATGCAAAGGCCATTTACAGTCTTAGAAACAGCTTTGATTTCGGTGTTAGTTGCCAATTTGATTAACGGTATCTACTTAGAACCGAAAACGAATGCTGCTGTAGCTGCACCGGGCGATCGCCCTTCATCTATTATCCCTACCACAGCGCAATGCGAATGTCCAAGAACTCCACCTGGGGGCAAGTAACAGAAATCGATCGCATAATTCTTGATTGCTTAACCGATATACAAATAGCAGCGCACAAAGGCGCTGCTGTCAACCTGAAAATCATCTATATATTAGGAACACAAAACTCATGGCTACCACACTCCCTTTTATCGCCCACTGTCTCGAACAACGCGGCTGGAAGTACAAATTTGATGCTGATAATACTCGCGTCATTACTGGTGTCAAAGCTGAAAATGTCGATAATTTTGTAATCTTCATCCAGCTTAGCGAAAATGGCGAATTTTTGCAATTCGTTGCGCCGCAATTGCTGGCGGTGAAAGACTGCCTTTATAAGGGCCTCCTGTTTCAGACAATGCTGGCTATTAGCTGGGAAGTCAAGATGCTGCGGTTTGAATACGATCCTACAGATGGCGAAGTTCGCGCTTCTATTGAGTTGCCGATCGAGGATGCCCACGTAACAGAATGCTTGTTTAATCGGTGTTTGAGCGGTTTAATTCAGTTGGTGGACTCGAACGCGATGCCCAGATTAAATGCGGTGTTAGCAACGGGTGTCGATCCGGGGCGAAAAGATTTGACCGAACAGCTTTTAGATGGGATGCCCGATGAGTTTTTGAATTTGCTGGGAGATGCGATCGCCCATCGCCGGCAACTCGACAGCTAATTAGATCGGGACTTACGCATCCAGGCCTAAAAACCCGGTTTCTACCTCAATATTTCTCGGAAAAATGCACGAAATTTTGTGGAAACCGGGTTGTTTTGGGTAAATCCTGTGGATGCTGCGATCGCCTGGGTATGAATTGTTTTGCATAAATGTTCTGTACCCAGTCGATTAAATATCATAACTACTACTCAGGATTGTGAATCAAATGGCTAATCTAATCGCACTTCGGCGCCCACCTGTTACCGCCCCGTCTGAGGGACTGCGACTGTCGGAAAATGAATTTTGGGGTAAACAACTGTTGCGGGCGATCGGCTCCCAGCAGCTCAAAATCGCCGAACAGACGGCATTTTGGGGAACTTTTGCCGCAGCGGCGATCGCGGCGGTTTCCCAACAGACAATGGTTGCAATTCCCCTATCTTTGTGCTGTGGGTTGAGTTTAATGAACCGCCGCCGTTTTGAGGAAGTTTTGCAGCAGCGTCTGGCGGCTGCGACAGCAGAAATAGCGACTGTTCGCACAATGGAAAATCGGCTTGATGCGATCGGTTCGATTCAGGAACGAGTCTTGACTTTGGAGAAAGCGCAGTTGCAGCAGCAAATTACTCAATTGCAACAGTGGGCGAGTGATTTGGACGATCGCGCGGATGAATTGGGCGATCGCGCTCTACAATTAGATCAAGTCCAGCAGCAGTTAGCCGTCTTCAAACGGTTAGCATCCGTACCTGCAAAAACAGGTCGCGGGCGAGTAGCAATATTTATTGATGGCGCCAACTTATTTTATGCAATTCAGGAATTGGGAATCAGAATTGATTATACCAAATTCCTGAAACTTTTAGTAGGAGATGATAATTTATTTCGAGCTTTTTACTATACTGGAGTAGAAGCTGCGGATGAGAAACAGCACGGCTTTTTGTTGTGGATGCGACATCACGGTTTCCGGGTGGTATCTAAGCCGGTGTTGCAGCGGCCGGATGGATCTAAGAAAGCGAATTTGGATGTAGAGATGGCGATGGATATTGTTAGTTTGGCGGGGCAATACGACACGGTGGTTTTGGTGGGTGGGGATGGAGATTTGGCTTGTGCGCTGGATAAGGTAAGTGCTCAGAGGGCAAGGGTGGAGGTGGTGAGTTTGCGATCGATGACGAGTGAGGCGTTGATTGATGTGGCGGATTCTTATGTGGATTTGGAGGAGATTAAGGGGAAGATTTGCAAGTCGGCTAACTGACATTTTTTCCACCTGAACATAAAAACACTTGTCTGGTTCGATTATCCTGACTAGACGAGAGTTCGCCGTGTCAGAATATGTTAGTCCTCAACAGAGGCTATCACCCTGTTTCAAAAAAGCTCAAATAATTATGGCATAAAGCTTCTAGCTGCTTTTGTCTCCTTTCGAGTCATTGGATAAAAGAATTTAAGTGACTTGCAGAACTTTAGCGATATTTCTGGATAAATGACAAACCACACCGTTACAGTTTCGCGCAGGGTGTCACAGAACGCTAACTTAGAAGGTCTGCTCGTCCTCCAAGCAAAACCTGTGTCAGCTCTTCTACGGAAAACCAAGTTTTCTTTAGGGAGTTGATATTTCGTCAGTGGTCTTTATAAACTTATACTCTCAAAGGAGCGTTTATTTATGGTCGGAAAGGACAACCAGTCATCTCCTGAGCCAAACGAAAAGTCCACTGAAGTCGGACTGAACGAGCTAGCCCTCGAAACGCAGAGGCATCCGCCTAAGAGTTTCGAGGACGAACGAGCCTGGACTCGGCTGGTTTCAGAACTCAGCAAACCTGGTCAGCTTTCAAAGCCAAAGCATCCATCTGGATTATCTGCCAGTGAGTACAATCAAGTTTCAGAAGTAACTAAGCAAGAAACGGATTTGGCACTTGTCCAATTTACTCGGCGGAAGAAATTTGATCCTGAAAAAGGAAATATTCTACACTTGGCGAGGCATATTCAGTCTAAAAAACATATAGATAGCTGTCTTGATCATCGTGGCATTCATAGGAGAACTCAGAATGGGGAACCCGTCATAGATATCCTGGTTTCAGCCGATAGACCAATTAGCAACCATCAATCTGGGGATGCAGAAGAATCAAACATGACTTATTTAGACCAATTTACTTCCCAGGAACATGACCCTTCTTTTTTAGAACAATTCAGGCAAATCATGGTACAGAATCCCCAAAATATTTTCGGCAAGCCAATGAGTAATCGTCAAGATGTTACTTTACAGAAAATAGGTCTCTTGTGGTTAGATGGCTACACATGGGATGAGATATCAGAAATTTTGTCGGTAAAATTTGGTTCTGTTAGTTCTTTTTTCAGTCGAGCCATCAAAAACCCGGAACTGGTAGCCCAGGTAAAAATATACTTGGCACAGTTTTTATTCATTGTGGCCATTCTTTTAAACTCTTGGGATATAAACTAAAGAAGTCAAATTGCCTTGATAGCATAAGTGAGCATCAAAAATAATGGATGAGCAGAGTCTAAATGCTTATCTCAATCTGGTTAATGCACTGCTGACTTGTCCGAGTGGACAAGAGGGAGAGGTTTTGAGTGCTAACCAGGAACTAATTGATGCTCACTTAGTCCATATAATGGAGCAAGTAGCAGAAAAATTATTGGTCGAAAATGGTAATGAAAATTCGGCTATTTTTTTGCAGAATCTTGCGAATAAAATAGCGGGTTTATTCGCTAATTTATCAGCCACTAATTCAGAAGAATATTTTAAATTTTTATTGAATCTTTTACAAGCTATTTCGGACAGCGATGCGAATCTGCAAGTCGTTTACCCAATTTTACAAGCGAATATAGATAAACTCAATGCTCAACTTGTGGAAGTGCTACAAACATGGGGAAGTAATTATTTAACTGAACTACTCTCCGAGGAAGCACAAAATTTAGCATCAGCACTTTGTGATTTTGGAAATTTACTTCAACAGTTCCCACGAGGACATAGGGCTGATAATTTAGAAATTGCGATTGTATCATATCAAACTGCAATGATTATTTTCAATCAGAAATCTTACCCTATAGAGTGGGCTATGACTCACATTAATTTAGGAAGTGCTTATACTAATAGAATTTGTGGAGAAAAGGCGGAAAATGTAGAAAAAGCTATCTCAGCTTTTTGTTGTGCTTTAACTGTTATTACTCCTATTAGCTTTTCTAGGGATTGGGCCACCTGTCAAATAAATTTGGGTAGGGCATACTATAACAGGATAAAAGGTGTACGAGGCCAAAACTTAGAAAATACAATTGTCTTCTATCAAGCAGCTTTACAGGTTTATAATCGTCAAAATTTTCCAGATCAATGGGCAAGTTTGCAAAATAGTCTTGGCAATGCTTATAGCGATCGCATAATTGGTGATAGAGCTGAAAATGTGGAGATAGCAATTAATTATTATCAATCAGCTTTACAGGTTTACACTTGTGAAAATTTTCCAGATCAATGGGCTACTACTCAGAATAATTTGGGTACTTCATATAATTGCCGCATCTTGGGAAAGCGTTTAGAAAACTTGGAACAAGCTATACATTGCTATCAAGATGCTTTGCAAATCCGTACTCGTGAGGCTTTTCCACAAGAATGGGCAGCTACTCAAAATAACCTGGCTGCATTTTACAGCAACAGAATTCAAGGGGATAGGTCGGAAAATTTAGAAATGGCTATTTCCTGTTATGAAAATGTGTTGGAAGTTTACAGTATCGAGGCATTCCCTTATGACTGGGCAATGATTCAAAATAATTTGGGAAATGCTTACAGCAACAGAATTAGGGGAGATAAAGTCGAAAATTTGGAAAGAGCAATCGCCTGTTTCAACGCAGCTTTACAGATACGCACTCGCGACCAATTTCCCGAAAACTGGGCAATAAGTCAAAATAATTTAGGGACTGCTTATAGCGATAGACTAAGGGGAGATAAAGCTGATAATTTGGAAAGAGCGATCGCCTGTTTTAAAGCAGCTTTAGAAGTCTACACCCGCTCAGCTTTCCCTCAAAACCATGCAGAAACCTTATTAAATTTGGGTCTTGCTTACAGAAATGTTCCCCAATTGCAGCTAGCTTATGATACGTTTGATGCTGTCATTAACACGGTGGAGTTCCTGCGGAGTGAGATTCGTTCCGGGGATGAAACTAAACAAAAATTAGCTGAGAAATGGAATAAACTCTATTTAAGCATGGTAGAAGTTTGCCTAGGAATTGGCAACTATACCAAAGGGATGGAATATGCTGAACGCAGCAAAGCCTATAATCTGGTTGAACTCCTCACCACTCGCGATTTATATCCCAAAAGGAACCTAATTAAACCTATCTCTTTTTCAGAAATTCAACAATTACTAATAGATAAAAAAACCATTATTATTGAATGGTATGTAATCGAAGATAAATT
>NZ_JADEWV010000305.1 GCF_015207455.1 Microcoleus sp. LEGE 07076 | reverse complement strand
GGCTTAACTTTATCTTTAACAATTTGCATCAAATCTGGATATTCCCACGCCTCAGCTTCGCTCATATCAAAAAAATCAATCGTATAGCGATGATAAGCATGAGTCGGACTCGAATTAACCTCTTCACCGCCGATATAAGGAAAAATGCGGTCGGCATTTTTAGGATTTTGTTCGATTAAACGGTGCATTTCTGTAATGGTTGTCGCATCGGGATTTGTATCATCAAATGTAAACCCCATACCTAGCACAATGCTACCTTGAAAACTTTTCTCAGCATTTGCTAATAAAGTTTGAGGATTTTGATTACCCCCCGCATGAAACAAAAATGCAGAAATTAGCGGAACTTGTCGCCCGTCGAGTATAGGGTGCGTCGCTGGGAGTTGCGTAGGGTGCGTCGCTGCGGGAGATATTTGAGATGAATCGAGAATATCTGTAGCGACGCACCTTACTGTATCTACTTTTTGGACGTTCACAATACTGACTACAACTGCGGCCGAACCAATCCACTTAAACCGTTTTGTTGCATTGTAAATTGTGCCACCATTCTGACAGATATATCTTAAACCAGTGCTGCGCGTGTCACCTTGAGCAATGGTATTTGTCGCAATTAAACCAAAACACCCACCTTTTCGCATAATCGTAAACCCTCGTCTAAAAAAGTGCGCTACTATATCAGCATTTCCGTGCGATTCGGGATGAACTACCTTTAACCAATCCATATATCCGGGCGCGTTAGCATTAATGGCTGTATTCTTACCAGCAAACGGTGGATTTCCAATAATCGCATCAAAACCAGGATTTTTCCTGTCAAACACTTCGGGAAATTCTATCTCCCAATTAAACGGCTGAATCGGCTTTTGTAACCTCTGCAAACTTTCAGCAATACCTTCTATTTGCTTGAGATTAACAACCCCTGAACGCCAAGCATTAATTTTTTGCGAAAAGTCGATTCTTTTTTCCTTGCGTTCCTTATCTTTCTCTCCAGCAAAAAAAGCCGCGACAGCAATATTTCCCGTCAACCTAGCTTCCTCTAATTCCTGTTCGGCTTTTTGGAAACGTTCCCGTTTTTCCTCATCTTTATCATCAGCTAACTTACCAATTTCATCTCGATAAACCTTAGCTTGGTCTACCCGATTTTTCAGCAAGGATAACAAAGGCGCATTATAAATATCAGTTGCTTTAACAAATTCCCCAATTTCTGCACGAGTCAACCCCACCAAAGAATCGCCACATTTCAACGCATGATCTAAAAAAGTAAACGAATGTTCCTTCGCCAAAGTCACCAACCATAGCGACAGCTTCGCCAAATTAGTTGCAAACGGATTTTTATCCACCCCATACAAACACCGTTGCGCTACCAATCGCCGCGCAAACAACAAAGGATATTCATCTAGGGGAATTTCCGGCAAAGAATTGTGTTTGTTCCAAGCTTCCACTAACCTCTCTGCTAACTGGCGGCAAGTTTCCACCAAAAACGCCCCCGAACCCATCGCCAAATCGCAAATTTTTAACTCTAAGATTTCTTCTGGCGTGGCATCTTCTCCCAATGCTGCTAAAATCGGTCTGAGAGTTTCCTTAACAATTGGTTCCGTCATCGCACGCGGGGTATAGTGGGAACCGCTGCGCCGCCGTTCTTCGCCTGGTTGCAAATAAAGAGAACCCACAGGCATTAAAGTGGGAGTTTGCGCTGATACTTTCCGCCCTAACGCCGCGACTATATCATCGGCGATTTTCGCTTCCTTTAACTCTTTGAGGGAATTACCAGTAATCTCGCATCCCGCCACTTCTTTTAAGAATTTAGCGCGGTCATTTGCCTTAGTTTTGAGAATTTCCTCGACGCTAACCACAACCGTAACTGAGACTTTTGAACTTTTAGGTTTACTCCACACTCCTATAGATGGACTCTGGGCCCGTTCGACTTCGTAACCCATCACCGCTTCGTAAACCGAACCAATTTGTTCGACATCGAGAGCACGGTAAGAAAGTCTGTCTCCGTCCAAAATCAACAACCGATTTAATACCTGAAAAATCACCCCATCGGAAATACGCGGCACTTCTGTAAGATGCGTTGCTGTTTCTAAGTTTGTTTGGTGCGTCGCTGTTTGAGTTGTTTGGTGCGTCGCTTTCTCAGTTTTTGATATTTCACCGGGATTTTCGGTGGCGACGCACCCTACTGAGTTTGTTTGGTGCGTCGCTTGTTCAGTTTTTGACATTTCACCGAGATTTTCGGCGGCGACGCACCCTACTTTTTTACCTAGTAAAAACGGGTATTCATCCGGGTCAAATAACTGACCGTGACGGGCCGGTAAATACTGAGGTAAATGGCCGCCGCCCTCATAAACCAACCCAAACAAACTCAATAACCACGCCCAAGCGCCATACCGCTGATCCATCGTATCGGGATAATTTCCCGCATCAATTTGCAACCGTTCATACAGTCCCGTCACCGCATAATTCCGCGCATACACCGAATCTTGCGGCATCAATCCCTCATCTTCGGCGTACAACAAAAACACCAACCGCATTAAAGTTGTAATCAATCCCCCATAAATATGCTGCGGTTCTGTTTGAGCAATTTCACTCAATAACTTACCATTACTCGCCTCATCCGCAGTCTGAAATCCTCGCAATAATTCCCAGAGTGCATCTAAAACCTGTTCGGCTAATTTTGTCGAAACTTCACTTTGATATTTGCGACTTTCCTGCAACAAAGCTGGCAAACGGCGTTCCGGTGGCGCAACAAAAATCCGATCCGAACCTAACAGCATTACCATCGCACTTAAAATTGGGCGGCCGGCCACTTCGCACATCGCCGCCACCGGAAACGTCAAATACCCCGACGATTCGCCACGCGGCGCATAAACCAAGCGCAATAGCGAACCGTTGCACAATAACCCCACGTTAACGCTCGTTTCGCGCAATAAGCGTTCAAATTTTGCTTGTGGCGAAGCATTCCACTGACCGGCTTTTTCTGATTCTAAATCTAATTCATCAAAAGAGCGATTATTTTCTATAATTTGGACTAATATACAGGGGCGAACTGCTTCGGGATCTAGAACTGTATAAGTTGGTTTTAAAGTCTCGCCGTAGTCAGGAAGTAGCACCGTGAATTCTGCTGCAATTTCTGCCACTAAATCATAGGGTTCCCACCCCAAAACCTCGGCAACAAAGGCGGGAAAATCTGAAATTAATGCTTGACTTTCGTCGCTATTTGTGGTAATAATTTCTTGGAAAGCTTGCTGCAATTCAACGATATTGCGATTCGGCACGCACTGAAATTTTACTAAGGCGGGAGGCGACACAACAAGTCCCACTGGTTGCAGGAATCCCAACCATTCTTTATGTCTGATTAATTCTGGATCTTGTGCCATTGTTCCTCCTGACTTTAGCTTTTTTCTAAATTCTATAATTGTCAGGTGCGTCAGCTTTAAAATACTCAACTATAACTATGAATAACCGCCTGACGCACCCTACTCTCCTAAATTGTCAGGTGCGTCAGCTTTAAAATACTCAACTATAACTATGAATAACCGCCTGACGCACCCTACTTTCCTAAATTGTAGGGTGCGTCAGCTTTAAAATACCAACTATAACTCAATACGGTTCACTTAAGACAGATCCCCCCTAACCCCCCTTAAAAAAGGGGGGGACAAGAATGCTCTCAAAGTCCCCCTTCTTAAGGGGGATTTAGGGGGATCTGTGTTAAGTGAACCGTATTGAACTATAACTATGAATAACCGCTGACGCACCCTACTTTCCTAAATTGTAAGGTACGTCAGCTTTAAAATACCCAACTATAACTATGAATAATCACCTGACGCACCCTACCTAGACTCTGACGCACCCTACTCAGACTCAACCCGACACCGGATATAAATACATTAACCCCACTGGTTCAATTCGCACCGCTTTTACCTGATAAATCGCTTCAATTCGAGCCGGTTCTTTCACTAATTCCTCAGACAAACTTTGCAAACGTTTCTGCCAATAACGCCTATCAGCATCCACTTGTCGCTGTTCCTCTTCAGGAAAAAGAGATAACTGAACCGCTTGAGTTTCTTGTTGCCGTGCTAAAATGCGCTGTTGCTGCTGTTCTAAAATTTTCTTCATCTCAGTTGCTTCTTTCAAACCGCGCTCATTTAACTTCCGCTTTGCCCTTTGGGCTAATACTTCTGCCCGACTTTCCAGGTTCGGAATTAACTCCTCAACATCCTGAGACGCACTTTCCTTTAGGCGAATTTTTACCCCTTCAGAAACCTCTCGCAATCGCGGATTTGCCAAAGAATTTTCTAGCAACTCCAATACATTTTCTTTCTCTCCCTCTCCCAAAGGCTTCAGTTTTTTCCGCCCCCTATTTGCCGGATCTGTCCACTCCGCAGCAACGGCAATTACTTCATCATGAAGTCGGGTAGCACCTTCTCCATAAAGTGACAATCTCCCCAAGGCAATAACTTTAGGAATCGGGTCATCCGTGAGACAAATACAAGCGCGAGTTAATTCATCATGCAGAAATCCTTGGGCTAAAAATCGTCCCAATAATCGCTGCACAATTTTGTGTTCTAAATGCAAGTGTACCACTTCGCCATCCAGAGAACCAGGGTCACGAAAAACCACTGGTCGGATGGGAGATTCCCTACGCCAATCCCACAGTTGTTGACTTCTTTGGCGAGGTTTTCTCAAGGTATCCAGCGTCACTGTCCAAGTTGGATCTGCCCCGACTCGTTGGTTAAGTGCAGGGATTTCCCATTTCGCTGTTTCTGGATTGTGGTTTGCTGCGATTACGTCAATGGGCTTGAGTTGCTGTGCACCTAAAATTTCCAATGAAGCTGAGATTGCATCCCGGAAATGGCGGTCATCTAAACCTAACCAATCCCGCGATTTCTTGAGCATTTCTTGGAGTTCGGAAATCTGTTTAGTGAGGTCTTGTTTGCGAAGGCGAATTTCTTCTAATTCTTCGCCAATGGCGGTGGATGTGTTAGGATTAATTGTTTCTGAGTTTATTGTGTAGGGTGCGTCAGTATTAAATGTTTCTAACTGCGTACTTGAATTAGGACTGACGCACCTTACAGATATTTGTTCAAGGGATTGAGTAATTTTTCCCAGTTCTTTGTGAATAATCCCATTATGCAGCAAACGAGACATACTTTTTTCGACAACAGGTGTCAAAGTTCCCAACTCTGATTGAATGGTTTTTGTCTTCTGAATTAAAACCTCTAAAACTCGATCTTCAATTCGCTGCGGCAACACAAAATAATGGCAATTAACAACAGGCGAGCGCTGAAGCTTCCTATCAATCCGGCCGTTGCGTTGTTC
>NZ_JADEWV010000304.1 GCF_015207455.1 Microcoleus sp. LEGE 07076 | reverse complement strand
AAACAAACACAGCGCTATAACGTGGATTTCAAATCCACATTGGAGGCTGACTGGGCTTCAATGTTTGAACATTTAGAATTAAGTTGGAAGTATGAGCGAGAAGAGCCTTTTGAGTTTTCAGATGGAACAAAATATACACCTGATTTTTGGATAGAAGACTTAGATGTTTGGGTGGAGATTAAACCAACTCTAGAAATAGCGCTTGAAGATGGTGCTATACGTAAATGTTCAAAATTAGCCCTTGAACATGATGTGTTTGTAGATTTAGAAGTAGGCGAATACTCTTTCTGGTTTATTAAGGTTCCACATAACCAAAATCCTGAAGTGAGAATACTTCCATTTTCTCCTCAATTTATTTTCTCAGGATACATTTTGAGAAAGTCGTTTGGTAGAGAACTTGAGGGTTTGAAACCCCCATTACGTAGTAAAGCCAATCAATTGCGCGGTTATAGTGTTCCAAATCACCCCAAAGTGTGATTCAGATCATAAAAAAACGGTAGAATGCGGGTTGTAGCGGTCGTACCTCAACAGCTAGGATGACGCAAAATCGTTCATAAATTTGTACAGCCCCCCTCCATTTTGGTGAAACTAGGGGGGGTCGTTGCTTCTTTGACGGGATGGGAATTCATTTTAGACGCCTTATCTGTAGCAGGACTTTAGGAAATTGGTATTAGTTCAATTGGATTCAGCAACCATCCCCTTATTCTTAAAAGTACAAAGAAGGGAATAGAATAAGCGAGTTTCATCAATTCAGAGTGTCCTAATCGCCTTGGTTGCGATAAGCGTTAAATTCTCCCCTTCCCCTTCGACAAGCTTTTTTATGTGGTATAATTATCAAAGAAAGGTGAAATTAATATGCAATCATTTGAAGAAGATTTAATAGAAAAGCAACCCATTAACCAACGGTTGCTTCAAACAATTCGCCTAATTGGAGAATACAAGGGAAAGCAGGAGTTATTCAAGCAACAAGCGCCACAAGTTTTAGGCACTTTGCGCCAAGCTGCGGTTATTCAGAGTACCGAATCTTCTAACCGCATTGAAGGCATTACTGTGCCGCTAGAACGGATTAAGAAATTAGTAACAGAAAAAACAACGCCGCGCGATCGTTCAGAACAAGAAATTGCGGGTTATCGGGACGTGCTAACTACAATTCACACCAGTTATACCCACATTCCTTTTAGTACAGGTGTCATTTTACAACTGCACCGCGATCTTTACCAATTTGCTGTTAATACAGGCGGGCGCTGGAAAACAGTGGATAATGAAATTAGCGCTACTTATCCTGACGGGACTAAAGTGGTGAGGTTTCAACCTACTCCCGCTTATGCTACTCCTGTGGCAATGGAACGCCTGCAAGAACGGTTTAATCGCCTCTGGGAATCGGGCGAGATAGAACCTTTATTGCTGATTCCAACTTACATTTTGGATTTCTTGTGCATTCATCCATTTTTAGATGGAAACGGGCGGATGGCAAGGTTGCTGACTTTGTTGCTGCTATACAAAGCTGGTTATGAGGTGGGGCGATTTATTAGTTTAGAACGGATTGTGGAGAGAACTAAGGAAAGCTATTACGATACGCTTTACCAATCTTCCCAAGGATGGCATGAAGGACAGCATAACCTGTTACCTTGGTGGGAGTATTTCTTGGGAGTCATGCTGCTATCAGCTTATCGGGAGTTTGAACAGCGGGTGGGATATGTTACATCCGCAAAAGGAACGAAAACGGCGATCGTATTGGATGCGATTAACAATTTGCCTCAAGAATTCTCGATTAGGGAATTGCAGGAACGGTGTCCAACAGTGGGAATTGATTTGATTCGCCGTCTATTGCGCCGGGAGAGGGATGCGGGGCGTTTGCAATGTCGGGGACGAGGGGTAGATGCGTATTGGCGAAAGCAATAGATATCTCCCAAAAAGACAGTTCAGAACAGGCCCAACGGCCTGTTCCACAATCATTATGGGAGATGTCTAATAGATACAGGAATTACGGACAAACAACTGGGTGTTGAGTTTAAGTACGAAACTTAACACCCAGTTGCAACTATTTATGCAAGCTCATGAAAGCGGTGTAGACCGGAAAATTAGCTTCTTGGTAATGGGGAAAAAGGTAATCGGTCAACTGTATCTCACAATGTTTGAAAACTGTTATGTTTCGTCCTAGTGGGATTGCATTTCCTACAAAAAAGCTGATTTTTCCTTTCAGTTCAGTTTTTGCAAAGAGGGCAAAAACGTTTGTGATTTTTTTGCCTTTTGATTCTCCTCTCAAAACTTTTGTCTGCAACCCAGCATTCTGCCAAGACAAAGTTTATTCCGCGTTCTCGGGCAGCGGCGCAAAATTTAGCACCTCTACCTTTTTTATGTTTCCAAAGCCTTTCGTCCAAATCTTTTGTCCAGCCGACGTAGTGTTGGGCTGGATGAGTTGAACATATCGGCTTTTCAAAGTGCAGAAGATACACGTATCCTGCCATGAAAGTTTGCCATTTTTGAATGTGGTGAAAGATGTTTGCGGCTGCCGGAGAAACAAACTTGTCTCTCCGGCATAATTGAATTACCAGTCGATTTTTAGCTCGCAGTTTTTGTTGCTGCCGTTGCTGCTGCCGTTGTTGCTGTCGTTGTTGCTGTCGTTGTTGCTGCCGTTGTTGCTGCCGTTGTTGCTACGGTTGCTGCTTTCTTCAGTGAATTGGAAGTTTAATGCCAGCAGTTCTTGCTCAATAATTGACTTTCTGTCTTGGATTTTTTTGTCCCTCACAAGTCGCAGAGCGTGGATTATTTGGTCGAGCGTTTGATAGCTTGTTTGTTGAAAATTTAGTACAAGTGTTGTTTCCCTGCCCATGATGTACAGTTCGTTTTCTGTTTGGTGGACGCAGGTTAAATTATTGAAGTAATAGGTGTAGGTTTGCGATAGTTCCATTTTTTTTGTCCGATGCTTTATTTTTGGGCGCGACAGCGCTCATAAATTTGTTTTTTCGTAAATGTTAGTGAGTACGATAAAATGTATAAATAATTTATTTTTACCCATATTGACTCACAAATTATTTGAGCAAGCACCGTCTCAATTTACTTAATAGTTACGCCAAAATAGTGGATAAATACGTTAAAAAAGCTGTCATAATTAGTGGCAGTAATCAGTAATTGGTAGTCTTACCTGGTAAGGATACTTGGGGGGATAAAACGGTTGACCCACCGTTATCAAAACCCTGATATGGCAGAACTACCCAGGAATTTATGTCGCAACCATGAAATTTGTTAGCTAGCGCTTTTATTTAATAAAAGTCAAATTTTTAAGTGGCAATAACTAATCCAGTTCGATGTCTTGGGTATGCCGTTTATACTGTTGGTTATTTTGTTGAATATCTTGCTGTTCTTGCTCAATTAATTGTATCCAGATATCATTCCAACTTGACTGTGGATTAACAAGTTCTGCATTCGGTAGCAGCTCGCTTGCATTTCGAGCGAGCTGAGAATTTTCGGCCATCGCTATAATAACGCTATCGAGTTCTTGTAAGAATTGTATAGGCAGTTGTGAAGCTCGTTCAATTCCTAGGTAAATTGTGGGTGGTGCTGTTGCAGAGTTATCCTGGTTATTTTCCTGTTCAATAAGCAAAATTGAAAGGGCTTCTATTGGGTTACAAGCAATCACAGCTCGCTCGATTTCTCCAGTAGTAGCTACCCAGAAAGCAGCTTCAGATGACAGGGGATGGGTTGTAGTAAAGTTGCCCAATTCATCAAGAACAAAAGCGAACCGGGCTTCCCCGTCAAGCGTCCGTGCCGTAAAGACAGCCTTTTCTGAGCCGGCATACAGCCAAGAATGAGAGTGCAATTTTTCAAGCAATTCTAAAGGTAAACTGTACTCGACTGCTAGATGCGATCGGACTTTTTGCCACTGAGTTTCATTCCTTTCAGGCAGGATTGATAATTGTAACTCTAACTCATTTGCTGTTGTAGGAGTAGCAGGTGCGGTTGTTTCTAGCTCAGATTGTGACAACTCTAATTTATTTGCTGTTGTTGCAAGAGTAGCAGGTGCGCTTGCTGCTAGCTCAAATTGTAACAACTCTAACTCATTTGCTGTTGCAGGAGTTGCAGCCGCGCCTGCTACTAACTCGAATTGTGACGACTCTAACTCATTTTCCTCTGCCTCACTGGGGGCGATAGCTAAGTGTTGTGGCTGCATTAAAGCCTCAATTAGGGCGTTATCTTGCTGTTGGTCATAGCTAACGCCTCGATGCTTCTGCAATCCAGAAAAAGTGTAAGCTTTACCCAATTGAGTGCCACTTAAAGCGACTGCATCTAAATTGTAAGAAATGCCTTTACTGAACCCAGTTCGAGTCAGTCTGACTTGCACCTCTACGCCTTGTTGCTGCAACCGCTCAACGAATTCTGGCATAGTTGGGTTATCTTGGGTAACTTCATCAATTAGGTCTTGTAATTGCACCCTGACGCTCTTGTTTCCCTTGCTTTGTAAGTGCCTGTGTTCTCCTGTAGTCGGAGCTCGCTTGTCTGTTTCCCAACTCGGCGCGACAATTTCTAGATTATAGTCCTGTTCGAGCTGGCGAATAGTTTCTTGGCTTGTGTAATAATCCCAGCTATCGTCAACGACACTTCCATCTAGGCGAATGCGACTGGCGACGATGTGAATGTGGTCGTGTTCTGTATCGCTGTGCTTGACAACTGTATACTGGTTATTGTCAAATCCCATCGTTTTCATGTAGTCGGCCGCGATCGCCAGCCAGCGCAGGTCATTTTGTTCAGAATCTTCCAGTCTCTCGGTGCTTGCAACAGATAAAGTGGCGTGAAAAACTGCTACTTTCAGGTTAGGTCTTAGTTGTCGGGCGATCGCAAATTCAGCAGCGAGTTCTTCAGGAGTCTGTCCGCACATAGTGCCGCCAATCAGATAAGCGTCTTTTTTGCCCAGCACGTAGTTCAAACAGCCCCTAAAGCCTGTACCTTTGATTTGTTTGCCGATCATAATCGAAAAACCGTCAGTTTCACAGCATCGATTGCTCAGGCGGTAAAGCCCAGGCTTGTTAATAATTAGCGTACTGTGGATTTGGCGAGGTTTGCAACCATTGCTTTAATTGCATCTTGGTTTTCTCGAATGAGTTGCTGTACTTTTTCTAAGAGTCCTATATTGACAACAACTGGTTCTCCCAATATTACAGCACTATTGCAAGCTTTAGCAATCTGATTGAGGTTGTTTCCTGCAATTCTAAATTGGGCATCAATCTTGCACAAAACTTGATAGGCTTTTAAGTCAAATGCAGCTATAGGACGTGGTATGGCTCTCTTCAATGCTGCACGGCGCATGAAGTCGCTCATGCTTAAATTTACTTGTTC
>NZ_JADEWV010000303.1 GCF_015207455.1 Microcoleus sp. LEGE 07076 | reverse complement strand
AGTTGGTAGTTGGCAGTTGGTAGTTGGTAGGGGCGGTGCCAAGAGTACCCGCCCTCTTAGTTATTAGTTAACAGTCAACAGTCAACAGTCAACAATTCCCCATTCCCCATTCCCCATTCCCCATTCTCCATTCTCCATTCCCAAGAACTAATGACTAAGGACTAATCGCCCCGGTTTGATGCTGTATACTGCACAATTAACAATTCAAAAATCTCCAATCTGGGATTTGACATCTACCTATAGAATGATGCAACGACAAATTTCTTCCCTGTCTGGATTTCGCTCTTTTGACAAAACTCTGGCGGAAACTCCTAGGAAACAGTCGCGTCCGATACACCGGGCGATCGTATTAATGCTGGTGGCAACAGGTTTACTGAGCCTGCACGCTAGTAGGCTGGTGGAATTGCAACTGGTACAAGGAAAGCAAAACCGGGAACGAGCCGAAAACAATCGTGTTCGCCTGGTGCCAATGCCGGCGAATCGCGGACACATTGTCGATCGCCAAGGCAAGCTGCTAGCGGCAAACAATTTAGCTCGATCGGTATATTTGTGGCCCAAAGAACAAACGCCGGAACAGTGGAAAGCCACAGCAGAAAAGTTGAGCCCGTTGATTAAAATACCGGCGAAAGAAATTTTAACAAAAATCAAACAGGTCGATCCTCTATCATACAGACCGGTGCGGATCAAGCAAGCGATGCCACCAGAGGTGTTTGTACCGCTAGCAGAACAGGTCGGACAAATACGCGGTGTGGAAGTGCGGCCAGAAGCGAACCGCTACTATCCCGAAGGCAGTTTGGCGGCTCACGTTCTAGGATATATTGGCGAAGCTACCGCAGCAGACTTGGAAGCTCACCCGGAATATCCGATGGGGATGATTGTCGGTCAGATGGGCATAGAAGCAAGTTCAAACAAGGAGATTGCGGGAGTTTGGGGCGATCGGCTGATCGAGGTAAATGCCCAAAATCAAGAATTGCGGCTGATGGGAAAGACACCCCCGAAACCGGGCGAGGCGGTGCAGCTAACCATCGACTTGTCCATGCAAAAAGCAGCGGAACAAGCCCTGGGGAACCGCCGGGGAGCAGTAGTCGCCCTGGATGTCAAAACTGGCGCGGTATTAGTTATGGCCAGCCACCCGACTTTTGACCCCAATCTGTTTACGCGAAAAATCACTAAGGATGACTGGGCAACTCTTCAACACGAGGAAGATCCATTTTTGAATCGGGCGATGCAAGGCTATCCCCCCGGCAGCACTTTTAAAATTGTGACTTCTGTCGCAGGTATCGAGTCAGGCAAGTTTTCGCCAGACTCTATTTTGGGTACTTCGTCTTACATTACGGTAGGGGGAATTGATTTTAACGAACACAGCGGGGGTTACGGCTACATCGGCTTTCGGGATGCCTTGGCTTTCAGCAGCAATACGTTTTTTTATCAAGTGGGGATGAGTAGCGGGCCGGAGCAAATTTCTAAGTGGGGACACCGCTTGGGAATTGGCAAGGATACGGATTTGCATCTTTTGGGACTAAGCGGCGGGCAGTACGGTCAAATCCCGACGCCGGAGGAGAAGGAGAAAATATACAAGGAACCTTGGTATGCGGGTGATACGGTAACGATGTCGATCGGTCAGGGGTTGGTGTTGGTGACTCCTTTGGAGGCGGCAGTGATGGTGAGTTCGATCGCTAACGGCGGCTATCGAGTCAAGCCGCATCTTTTGACTTCTATGACTGGCAAGCCTGAGACAAAACCAGTACCTACGGGGATGAAACCTTCGACAGTTCAGGTGGTTAAGGAAGGACTAATCGCGGTGGTTGCCGAGGGCACGGGACAGGGACTCAATGACGGTTCGATTCCGCTGACGGCGGGCAAAACTGGGACTTCGGAGGTGATCGGAGAGAAGGATCACTCGCTGTATGTGGCATTCGGGCCTGCTGACAAGCCAGAAATTGCGATCGCCGTGGTTGTGGAAAATGGGGGTTTTGGTTCTGTTGCCGCGGCCCCGATCGCGAAAGATGTATTTCAAGCTTATTTTGGGAAGTCGAAAACACCACCTAATCCTCAGTAATCTTGGGTTCGATCGTTCGGACTTTAGTCCTCATAATCATAGGACTAAAGTCCTCACTATAAACCTCGTTGATGATGACTAATTCAGTCGCATAAATATTGTAGCTTTGCGAATTCCTGTTATTTCTCCCGTACTGGTGACAGTGAGCGATCGCAAATGGTCAAACAACGGTCTCGCCGAAAGTTCAATTAACCTCAACAGCGGGATTTGTTTTTCCCAAATTGCCCTGCTGGAGGGCCAGTCTAAATAAAAATAGCCGTCGTTAGCTGGCGGCAGCGGTTCGATGCTGATTTGAAAGTCTCTATCGGCCACCAAAGAGCCTGTTTCTGCCGCTTTGAGTGCTGCATCCATTGCTTCTACTGAGGTGGTAAAAATTTGGTATTTGCCGACTGTGGCTCGGACTCCTTTTGCCTCGGTTTCGATCGCACTTTTGCTTTGATTTTTTTTACCATAATTCGAGTTCGTTGTCAATTGCGTCCAAGCGGTAATTTTCTGGTCTCTGAGAGTAAAGTTGCCGATGCTGTATTCTTTGCTGCGGGCAATTTCATCGAGTTGGTCGATCGCCTTTTGAGAATCAGCAGATGTTTCGGCGGCAAAAATCCAGTCGGCACTATTTGACGCACTCGGAACCACTGCTAAAGCGTATTCTCCTTGTACCCACTTAAATATATCCTGTGGCAAATTGACGCCCCAAACTTGCTGAATATCTGCCAGGGTGCGATCGACTAATTTTGAGACTTCTGCGTTAGCTGACACCGCCGATGACAAATCAGTCCAAAAATTCCTTAAATCGGTGCTGGCGACAACGAAAGGACTGGCTGAGGGTATGTACTGCAAGGCTTGCACTGGTGCGGAGAGTGTGGGAATTGCTGTTTTGTCTCGCGATGTCACCAAAGCAGTTTGGGCCAGCAATCCCCGTCGGTTGACTCCGACAGTAACTGCGAGGGAATTGGGGGAAACTGGGAGATTTTGCGGCGTTGCTGGCTGCGGGAGATTGACAAAAGCTAAAGCTATTCTGCCTTGATTTAACTGCTGTAAAGCTTTTTGATAGTTAGGACTGTTGTTGAGATTCCCGTTGGCTGCAGCAACGTTATTAATGGCATCTCGAAGTAGATCTCGACTGCTGGCAAATAAAACAAAATTTAGGTTATTTCCCGAATCAGAAGTACCGCCGACTGTCGCCGTCGCGAAGCTAGTCGGCAAAGTTGAATTTGGCAGATAAAGCCGGTTTAAAGGCAAAATTAAAGCTGGTTTTTCGGGGGTTGCAGGGGATTTTTTGTAATTGAGTTGGATGCCTTTATATAGTTCCGACTGCACTGTTTTACCGGCACGAGATTGTTTTTGCCAGTAGGATTCGAGAAATTGTTGGCTGCGATCGGCATTTTGGGAAGAAACCGCCAGCAAAAACCCCGTTTGTTGGCCGTTGCTGCTGTCGCGATCGACATCTGCCTTTGTCAGGGCCAGAGTAATTTCGTCACCTATCCAAGGTTGGATATCTCGACTGTAATCCAGCCCAGTATTGGCGAGGAGGCTTTTTTTGATTCGTTCAAATTCAGCGTGCGCGAGGCTTCTTTCTTCGGGAGTGGCAAAAACTTGCCGCAATGCTTCGAGGCGATCGGGATTTACCAGCATTGAAGCTAAAAAAGGTGCTTCTTTCGAGACAAACACAGCCGCAGCCGGAGTCGTTGTCGGCCCGCCGGCGAGCAAATTTAGGGGAGTTTTGGTTGACAGCCAGTAAAAACCGCCTGCACTCAAGGCTAAGAGTGCCAAAACGCCAGCAATGAGGAAAGAAAAGAACGATCGCAGATTCATACAACAAGGACTAATGACCACAGTCTACTATTAACTACAGTAGCGCATGACCGTAGCTATTGACACCTGCAAAATATAGAGGCGGTGTCTGTGAGAAACCGCCCCAATATTGACAGGCTATTACCCGTCAGTTTAGTTTTTTCTAAGTCAATGATTGTGCCAATCTAGCCATCAGTTCTTCAATGGACAATTGAGGCAAGTCTGCCAACAGCGATGATAAATTGTCTGGAGATAAAGCCAGCAAATCATGGATAATACCAGCCCAAATTTCAGATGACTGTTCCGCTTGAGGGAAAGATTTTTTCAAAACACTTTCAGCTAACAAATATTGGACTTGTTGGTCTTCATTCTGTCCCGCAGGCAGAGTAGATAATTGCACTAACAGCAAGGTAAAATCGGCAATATGCAAGCTCGAAATCGGTAGAATTAATGCGCTAGTTCGTGGGTCTAACTCCCCAAATCTAACTTGCAAAAAACTCTCCAAAATCATCCGCTGTCTTTCTTCCCTGCCTTGTTGTTGTGCAGCTTCTAAATGTTGTTGAAAAAGAGGTGCAATCGCCATAACTAACTCCTGATCTTCATCATCCCCTGCGGGAATAGGTGGTGTATTCGCTTGCAAATTTGCCTGCAAGATGTACAATAATTGTAGCGCGTTAGTTCGGAGTGGATTATCGACAGGCAAAGCACTTAGTTCGGCGATCGCCCCTTGCTGTACCCGCCCGCGGCCCAACATCCGCAACCACATAGTCTCGGGACTTCTCGGTAGCTGGTGAATCGCGATTAGTCCGACTCTCCAAACCTCAGTTAAAAAATAAACTCCTTTCCCCCAGCCCTCGGACTCTTCGGGAACCCGAAAACCAAAACTGTCCAATAAAAGTTCCGAAGCAGTGGGAGTTAAAATCCACAACCTCGGCAATTGTCTTTCTTCTAAACGCTGGTCTTCTCGATTAGTCTACCGCCCCAGTTTAGCCCTACTATTTAATAGTTTTACCACACAACTGAAGATTCCCTCAGTATTAACCGGATTGCGAAACGGCTCAATGACAGCTACAGTAGCAGCCATCTTACCCAATAAACCCAAACTCTGAACATATTCGCCCTCAAAAGAAGTTGGTTGAAACCAGACATCAATTTCTCTGACTTCAGCGGTGACATCTTTGCTGGTTTCTACTTCTCCCAGAGGCGACAATAACTCTTGCAGGTATTCTTTAGCAAACTGGTCGTGGGGAAACTTAGTCATCCGATTTTAGATTTTAGATTTTAGATTTCAGATTTAGAAGCAAGTTGTCTACCACCGCAAGCCTCGCGCATCGGAAAAATCGGCATCTAGAACCGCCCCCGGATCGAATACAGCACCAGTTAAATCAGCCTTTCTAAACGAGGTTACCGACAATTGTTCTATCTGTTCAACCGCGATAAAAAAGCCGATCGCCGTTAACCCCATAATTACCCCAGAAACCAAAAATAAACCAATTCCCCTGAGAGTATCCCCGCCCAAAAAAGTCACAATACCGC
>NZ_JADEWV010000033.1 GCF_015207455.1 Microcoleus sp. LEGE 07076 | reverse complement strand
ATTTACAGCTTCCTGAAATCGCTGACTTTTTTCATCGTTTAAACGAAACAGCAATTCCGCGACAGTTTCCGCCGCTTTATTAATCAACTCTTGGCTGACAGTTGCTAAAAGTCTGACAGCCACTTCCCAAACAATTTCGCTGTGGCGTTTCGGTGCAGAATTAGCCGCGACTAGCAAAGTCTCTTGAAAAGTATATCCGCTGCTAATCGCAATTTCCAACATCGGCAGCAAAACCGCAGCCGATTCCGCTTCTTTTCGGGAAATCGAGGCAAAAGCCACTGCCCGAAACGGCATGATTTTATGTTTGTTTAAAGCTCGCTGTGTGTGATAAAATTCAGTTAAATCCATCAAAGTTAGCAGTTGCCGAAAAATCGGCCAGATGTAGTAGCGCGAAAACTCGGATTCCGCAAACACCATCTCGCTTTTTAACTGATTTTTTGCAGCTTCTCCCGACTCCGTGGAATTCAGCCAGCGGGCTACTGTATATTCTAAAAAAGTTTGGTGAAAAAATCCGATCCGCTTGCCGCCGAAATCTTTTAAAACGCCTTCGCTTTTCAGAGAAGTATAAGCCTCAAATTCAGTTTCGCTAAATTCTAAATTGCTTTCATAGATAAAATCTCGCAGCCTTTCTCCAGAATTGCTGTAGATAATTTCTGCAATCTTCAAGCACAGTTTTTCCTTAGCAATCCTGACGCGCGGAGGCTGCAAATTGCTGCGTACAGCCGAAACTTTCCAATTCCAGTATTCCCCGTAGAGTTGGCTGACTGTCAAATCTTCCGGCACGTTTTCCAACTCTGTAAACAAGTCGCACAGTAAAGCCAGCAGTAACGGATTGCGGACGATTTCTTGCAGGGAAACGCTGTCGGTGGAAAGGGCTATAATCCGATCGGCAAAAGCTTCCCCATCCACCAGTAAATTTTCCCCTTTCCGCTTCACAAACTCTGCCGCCGCTTCCCTGACTTCCCCGTCACTGAAAGCGGTAATCCTGCATCCGTCTTGCACGCTTTCTCGGAAGCCGGCAAAACTTTCGTGATACGGTTCAAAAAAATTGCTGTAGTCGGTATCGCGGCAGGTAAAGGCAACGGTAGTCCCCGTTTCTAACAGTTGTTGCAAGGGGTTTCGCAACACGGGAACCAGGGGTTTTGTCAATACAATATCCAAAGTGTCGATCGCAATTGTGCCCCGCCCCCTTTCTGCGGTAAGCTGTTTGGCAACTTCCGCGATCGGCTGCCGTTTGCCGCTGACTTTTTCCCCGACTTCCAAAGCAAAGGTTTCCGCAGATTCGATTAAATCGTCGCACCGGATCAAAGCAATCCATCCCGTTTCTGCTGCTGCAATTTCAGCGCTGAGTTCGTCGTAAATAGTTCCCAGAATCGTGCTTTTGCCATAGCCCGCAGCGCCCAAAATCGGGATGACGCGCCGTTTGTTTTGCCAGATGCCCGATCGAATTTGTTTGAGGCATTTTTCCAACAGACTTTGGCGGCGGATCGGAGGTAAGATGTAAGGGTCGAGGGCTTTTCTAGCCCGATCGCCATTTTGTTTGACTATCTCTTGCAGGGACAAAATCTCCCCGCCGCCGCCCTTTTCTCTCTCTTCTTCCTCGCTTTCCGTCCCAAAAACGACATCTTCCCACTCCAATTTTAACGCTTCGCAAATCTCTACAAAATATTTGCGATCGACCCTTTTTCCCGTGAAAAAATTGTTGATAGTTTTTAAGGAAAATTTCAATTCTTTGGCAAACGCAACTTGCGACAAGCGCCTGCTTTCCAATTTCTGCTTGGCGAGTTTGATGCCGTTAATAGAAGCTGTTAGCGATCGCGACATAATCAAATTAATAGTAATTTTTACATTAAACCTTTTGATATCATGTCCGGTCAATCGATCATGATTCTTGTAGGGGCGGGTTCACCCTGATATTCAACACAAATCCCAAATCCAATAAACCCGCCCCGGCCGGATATGAATGCGCCAGACTAAATAGAAATTCCGCGCCTGAATTCCCGCGTCGCTTCCAAAGTTGAAGCCATCAGCAAACAGCGCGACAGCAAACTGATATCTAAATCCGGCAAAACAGCGCTTGCAGAAATTTTTTGATCACCCTCAACGCCCAAGCGATACATAGCAAACAAGCCATCTTCCCAAAACCACACTTCCGGCACTTCCAGGATTCGGTAACGGTTTAGTTTGCTTTCGTTGCCACTGCTAAACACTATTTCAATAAATAAATCTGGAGGAGAGTTTGCAGTTCTTCCCCTGCCGATATAATAGGATTCGTCAGCTTGTGCCGATGCTACACCTTCCTTTTCTTGAGTAAAGCTGCCGGTAGGTGCGAATTCAATCTCTTTTTCCAAGCAGTAGATGAACAAAAGTCCAGCAATTGTGCGGCTAAAAAACTCGTGGTCTTGCGAAACTGCCAATATTTCTATTTCGCCCCCCCAATAAAATAACCGAATACCCGGAGCGTTCGCAAACCCGGTTTCGATCGACTTAAATTCTTCCCAGCTAATCCCGGAATGAATTAGCCGTTGGTCTTTTGGTTTTAAGCGCGTCTGTGTCATGCCCCATCGCTCCTTTGTCTCATCAATTATATGCAAAACTCCGGCGATCGAGCTTCGGCAGAGGACACGGCAGTGGCGTTTCCCTACACAAGGGCGATCGGCTCATTTAATTTTTATTTGGCTATATCTATATATAACTATTTAGTTATAAAATTTAGCTCGTGGGTAATTTCTCAGGTTAAGAATAGTTTCAATCCCCGTGAGGGGAAGTGGTAAGTCAAAGGATCCACTTGAATTAGTAGCAACCGCAAAAAGTTTCAATCCCCGTGAGGGGAAGTGGTAAGTCAAAGCGGCGATCAAATAGAAAGGTACGATGACCAAGGAAACCCCGTTTCAATCCCCGTGAGGGGAAGTGGTAAGTCAAAGCAAGCCGTAGAATCCAATGGTGTCGACGGTTCTAGGTTTCAATCCCCGTGAGGGGAAGTGGTAAGTCAAAGTATTTTGTAATGGCTGGAGAAGGGAAGGTTGTTGGGGTAGAGTTTCAATCCCCGTGAGGGGAAGTGGTAAGTCAAAGATGTATATGCGTCAGAAGTCAGAAAGTGCCCAAAAGTTTCAATCCCCGTGAGGGGAAGTGGTAAGTCAAAGCGCAAGAAAGAGATGCCGCAACAGCAAGGCTTGAAGTTTCAATCCCCGTGAGGGGAAGTGGTAAGTCAAAGCGATGAATGCAATGGGACAGGATTGAGATAGTGTTTCAATCCCCGTGAGGGGAAGTGGTAAGTCAAAGATTGGGTAAGGAGGCTGTTCTATGCCACCGAACGTTTCAATCCCCGTGAGGGGAAGTGGTAAGTCAAAGTACGCATGAGTAGCCAAGAAAGCTTTGCCTATTAGTTTCAATCCCCGTGAGGGGAAGTGGTAAGTCAAAGTCTAAAACAGAGTATTTTTGGAAACTCTGTCGATAATGTTTCAATCCCCGTGAGGGGAAGTGGTAAGTCAAAGGAGTCAACTTATGGGCGGCGGAGAATTAGTCTCTGCAAAAGTTTCAATCCCCGTGAGGGGAAGTGGTAAGTCAAAGTCAAAACCGCACCCTGACCCGTATGGACGCATTGTTTCAATCCCCGTGAGGGGAAGTGGTAAGTCAAAGTTATTTGGGTGGGGGATATTCCTTACCCTCAATAGTTTCAATCCCCGTGAGGGGAAGTGGTAAGTCAAAGTGTCTTACTTTAAAACTCTTGTCGAATCAGGGATGCAAGTAGCCAAAATTGCTACCCCCCTTTTCGATCGCCAATAATCTAAATTTATTGAAAACTACGACCCTCTTAACAAGCCTCAAACCCTTACAGCGTAAGCGACCCGCTAGGGTCAACCAAACAATCGGGGTTTCAGCAATTTGGCGACCCTAGCAAATCCGGCTTTTTCAAGACCGAAAACTGAAACTCAGCTAGGTTGCCATAACACGAAAAATATTAATTTGTCAAGGTTCAGGTTGAACTTGATTTTTACCTGACAAATAAGATACCCGACTCCTAGATAACTGTCAAGCACCACAGAAAAAAAAGCCGCTGATGTCGATACAACAGCGGCTCAAACTCGATCTCTTAGTCCGCAAAGGCGGACTTTGTATGTGTAGACGCGGTTTCAACCGCCGAGTGACTCTACAAAACCCATTATTGATCCCACTTCATCGGTCGATAAACCTCTTGTTCCCCCGTCAAACAAGCGATATACTCCCAAACCTGCAACTCCAGACAGCGGTAATAATTCACCTTATATCCCGTATGCGGGTGCGTCACCTTAGTATTTGTGTGGTGCGCCGCTGGGTATTTGTGTGGTGCGTCGCTTTCAAAGCTTTGCGATTTGAGTTGCAGATTTTCCGGGGCGACGCACCCTACGGGTATTTGTGTGGTGCGTCGCTTTCAAAGCTTTGCGATTTGAGTTGCAGATTTTCCGGGGCGACGCACCCTACGGGTATTTGTAGGGTGCGTCGCTTTCAAAGCTTTGCGATTTGAGTTGCAGATTTTCCGGGGCGACGCACCCTACGGGTATTTGTGTGGTGCGTCGCTTTCAAAGCTTTGCGATTTTAGTTGCAGATTTTCCGGGGCGACGCACCCTACGGGTATTTGTGTGGTGCGTCGCTTTCAAAGCTTTGCGATTTTAGTTGCAGATTTTCCGGGGCGACGCACCCTACGGGTATTTGTGTGGTGCGTCGCTTTCAAAGCTTTGCGATTTTAGTTGCAGTTTTTCCGGGGCGACGCACCCTACGGGTATTTGTGTGGTGCGTCGCTTTCAAAGCTTTGCGATTTTAGTTGCAGATTTTCCGGGGCGACGCACCCTACGGGTATTTGTGTGGTGCGTCGCTTTCAAAGCTTTGCGATTTTAGTTGCAGATTTTCCGGGGCGACGCACCCTACGGGTATTTGTGTGGTGCGTCGCTTTCAAAGCTTTGCGATTTTAGTTGCAGATTTTCCGGGGCGACGCACCACACTACACATACAAAATCGGGTCAACATCAATAACTACCGGCTGCATATCCCCGGCCGACACCGGATTTCCTTCCCAATCCCGCTGCGAATCCATGTACTGCATTCGCCGTTTTGGGGGAATGCAAGCCATACCCAAAGCCACACTCATCATTTTTGTGCCGCCGGTAATATCGGCAACTATCACTTCATCTTTGTATCCCGAATCGCGGAAAATTTGCTCTGCCAGCCGCCACAATCCCTGATAATCGTAATCTCTGACTGATAATCCCTCCGAGTTAATATCCAGCCTTTTTCCGTAGAGAAACCGCAGGTATTGACTGAGAATTAGTGCCGAGTCTTCGGAACCTTTAACTTTTTTACCTTCCTTTGTCTCGTACCTTTCCGTGCTGATCAGCCAAATATCTCGCAGTTTTTCCTGTTTTGCATGAAATTCTACAGCTTTGATTTGGGGGAAAAGATTTGAATTCAACAAGTCAAGCCGATCGAAGTCTGCTTGAGTCAGTTTGTCTATCTCGCCGTTGATGACAGCTTCCATTAAAGGGGCGATCGTACTTTCATTTTTCAGTTCTGCTTTGCGGGGCGAATAGGGACTGAGTAACAGGATTAAACCTTTAGCCCCTGTAGGTGCTTCTTTGTCCACGGAGATTGCTAAATCGCTGTACAACCTTTGAACGCGGGCTTTGGCGCGGGCGCGATCGACCCGCCACCAGATAAAACCGAAAATTGCGATAACGGCGGCTCCCAATATAGTACCAGGCAGACTGCTGCCCGCTGCCGCTGTTACCAAGCTAATCGCCACTGTTAATACTATAAATCCTACATATTCTGGAGCTGTTTGGGGGGCGACAATATTTTCAATAGCTAATTTTTCTTTGGACGGAGGAAGTAAGCTCATAATTTTTGGGAAATTGGACGAATGTAATATATTTATCGCTTCACAAGCCGAAGAGTTCGTTCCCAAACAGGCTCTCCGGCCTGTTCCACAAAGAGTGAATTTTATTGTGAAACAGGCCGGAGAGCCTGTTAAGCGAGAATGATAACAACTGTCGATCGCACCCAATTTATCAAGACGCGCACCAAACACACGCAACACGCTTTGATACGGGGGCAGAAACACACTTACCCCCCTGCAAATATGGATTCTAACGACAGCCAAAGGTCAAATTTCTCCACCTTTGAACTGTTGGTGTTTCACTTCTTGCCAAAGAATCCATGATTACATTATACGCAACTGAGCCCGGTTCGATCGTGCATTTAGAGGGTTCTCGCTTTCAAGTCTTTTTCCTCGAAAAACTCTGCTGCGAAATGGCGGCAGTCAAAGTCAAACAAATCATCTTGTTTGACTGGTGCGACATCACTGCGCCGGCAATTAAATGTGCGATCGCCCGCGGCATTCCGGTAGGATTCATTGCCGACGGCGGGCGCTATGTGGCGCGATTGCACGATCAGCGAAAATGCCTGCACTCAAGCCGCCAGAAACAGTGCTTTGGCGATGCTGAATTTCAACTGGCGATGGTTGAAAGTTTGCTGCGAGCAAAACTGCACAATTCCCGCGTTTTGCTAATGCAATTAAACAGCCGCCGCCACCTCAAAATTGTTGGTAAAGCCGCTGACAGTCTCGCTTATTTGCTGGAAGCGCTGCCCTCCGCCACTACCAGGCAAGGATTCTGGCAATTTGAAGTTGCATCCGCCCGGATTTATTTTCAAGCATTCAGCTACCTGCTGCCGTTCGCGTTCAATTTCAAAGGGCGATCGGCTGATTTAGCGGGCGATCGAATTAACAGCTTGCTCAATCTAGGATACGCCTTATTGAGCCAAAACATTCACGCCTGCGTGCAAAATTTCGGGCTGAATCCCGACTTCGGCAACTTGCACCATACCTGTCAAAATCACACACCTTTAGTCTGCGATTTAATGGAGCAGTTCCGCGCGCCGCTCGTCGAAGCATTAGTCGCAGATTTAGTCAATCAAAATCGCATCGCTGTCGGAGATTTTTTTCCGCCAGACGAACGGGGAGGACTGTATTTACATCCCGAAGCGCTGCGAGAGTTCTTATTGCATTGGGAAACCAAGTTGCAGAGTTGCGCCGCGCATTTATATGCCGGACAAGTCAGTTACCGCCACTGTTTGGAATTGCAAGTCACAGAATATCTGGCTTGCGTCAAAGGTGAACAAGATGTTTATCGTTCCATGCTTTGGAAAGATGATTCGGCGGTTGAAACCGCCTCTTGTCAAACGAAGTCCGCCTCCGCAGACTGAAGAATCAAATCTACAGGTTGACTGATGTTTTACCTAATTTGCTACGACATCGCAGACGACAGGCGGCGGACGAAAGTTTCCAAGCTTTTAGAAGCTTTCGGAATGCGAGTGCAGAAATCAGTTTTTGAAGCAGTGCTGAATCAAAATCAGTACGATAAGCTGCAAACAAAACTGTCAAATCTGCTCGACGCAAAAGTAGACAAACTGCGTTTTTATCCTTTACCAGCCAACAGCCGCTACCAGGTAAAGATATTGGGAACAGAGCCGGAATTTGCGATCGACGATTCGGTTTTCATCGTCTAATCGCAATGTCAACTTAAGACAAAAACCCTCTGTATATCTCGCTTGTAGCCGAGTCTAGCTCCCCCTAAATCTCCCTTAAGAAGACCCACTTTGAGAAATGCTCTTGTCCCTCCCTTTTTAAGGGGGGTGCCAGGGTGATCGAGACTCGAGTACAACCCTAATTTAGACATGGTTTTCTACTTGTTACCAGTTATAGGGAATGAAAACAATCGGTAAAGGGGCAAGATTTCATGTCATGTCGAACCCCAAAATTTCAGCTTGCTTTCACCAAACAAGTCACCAAAAAACTGAATTTTCTTCCCCTCCCAGCCCGAAAGCAATACGAAAAAGCTTTCAAATTATTAGAGACAGAAGGGCCCAGCTATAGAAGTTTGAGAACCCACCGATACCAGCAAAAAACCGGAGATATTTGGGGGTCTTCTGCTTCAATGGCGTTGAGGTTCTACTGGGACTATAGGGCTGAGAGAGAGATTTTGGTAACTAATCTGACTTCCCATTAATTTTGCAAAACTAGGGAGAATTTCGATGGCGAATACCCCGCGAAAAATTGAAGAGCGAGAAGTGCGGTTAATTGCTCTTTACAGTCAGTGCAAATTAGGGATGACTCCTCATAAATTCTACAGAAAATGGGATGTGACTTACGAGCAAATGGCGGAAATTTGCGATCGATTTCGACAGTTAAAGGGTGGTTTAAAACAGGCCGCCACTACCGGCGCGCTACTCCGGCTGATTTGCAAAATTTAGCTTTGATGGATTTTTTGCTAGAGCATTTTGAGGAAATAGGCGATATTCTGTGGAACCTAGTATGTCGCGCAGAGCAATAAGTCAAGAGCATTTTGACCTGTTTTTACTCAAAAGTTCGCAGTAAAAACAAGTTTGTAGTTGCGCTTGAGCGTTAAAGAGGGCGCTGAAGTGCAACTACGAACTTAAGAACCAAAAGATGTCTCCTTAAATAGTTCTATTTCATCAACGCGGTATAAATTATTTTTTCCCCAAAATAGAATTGTCATAATCCGCCAACAAATCAGCAGGATCGTCATAAATAGCTAAAGCACCTCCTAGCGAAGCATCATCGAAACCTCCGCAGCGAAAAGCAATGACACCAACCCCGCACTTGCTTGCAGCTTCGATATCGTAAGGAGTATCAGCTAACATCACAACCTGACTCGCTTCCACCTGCAACTTGCTCAAAGCAGCTTCCACAATATCCGGTTCCGGCTTAGAAGCTTCCGCATCGCTAGATGTTGTCGCTTCGTCGAGCAAATCGTCTACCCGTGCTGCTTTGAGCAAACCCGAAAGTTCGTCGGCGGTAGCTGAAGTAGCAATAATTAGCCGCAGTTTTTGGTGCTGCATTTTTAACACCAATTCCCGCGAACCTGGTGCAGGATCGAGAGTAGATGAAAAGCGGTTAATAATCAATTCTTTGCGTCTCTGTGCAATCTTTTTCCCGTCGCCTTCTTCTTCAGAAAGTCCTGATACCATTTTGGGTATAACTTTGTCGCCGCCCATACCAATTAGCGGGCGAATTTTATCGAACGGCACGTCGTAGCCGAAAGCAGCAAATGCCTCTATCCAAGCTTGAGCGTGGGCATCATTACTGAGCACGAGAGTGCCGTCAACATCGAGCATTACTGCTTGCAATTTCATAGGTTACTTACTATTTTTGATAAAATTTATTTTTGTAAAACTTGGGTTGGCAGCAAAGACTTCAGTTTTTGAGTAATTAATTAGCAAAGCCACAACTAAAGTCCCCACTACCAACCAAAGGTTAGTAGTAAAAACTTTAGTTTTTTCTTGGGTTAGATCGTTCGGACTTCTGTCCTTAATTACTTAATTAGTCAATCTGGGACTGAAGTTCCTACTCCTAACCTTTAGTTTGATAATTTTCCTCAATCCAGCAGCGCGGCAGGACTTCACCGGAGGGAAAAACCAATTTACTCTTCTCAAAAGTAGTCGGCTCTTGCTCCTCTTGACCTGCTTGACTTTTGCCGCCCACCTCTGTTTTTGTAGGGCTGACTAAAGTCGCGATATCGATGATTTCTATCAAGTCGCCGGATTCTTTTTCTTGTAAAAGCATAGTTTCTCCTTGTGAAGTAATGGTGAGTTAGGGTTTGAGGACAACTTTGATGCAGTTGTCTTTTTTCTGTTTGAAAATTTCGTAAGCGTCGGGCGCTTCATCCAATTTCATGCGGTGCGTAATCACGAAGGTTGGGTCAATTTCACCTTTTTGAACGCGATCGAGCAAAGGTCGCAAATAGCGGTGAACGTGCGTCTGTCCCATTTTCACCGTCAAGCCTTTGTTGAACGCTGCACCTAGGGGTACTTTGTCAACAAAGCCGCCGTAAACGCCGGGAATTGACACTGTGCCACCTTTCCGACAGGCGAGGATGACTTGTCGCAGCGCTGTAGGCCGATCGCTCTCCAACCGAACTGCTTGCTTGGCTTTGTCGTACAAAGCGTCGAAACCGGTACCGTGGGCTTCCATTCCCACCGCGTCGATACAAGCGTCTGGGCCGCGTCCCCCGGTCATTTCGGTGACGGCTTCCCCCGCGTCCATTTCTTCGTAGTTGATGATTTCAGCCCCAGCCGCAGCCGCCATTTGCAAGCGTTCGGGCACTCGGTCGATCGCAATTACTCGATCGGCCCCCAACATAAACGCGCTTCTGATCGCAAATTGTCCGACAGGCCCGCATCCCCAAACAGCAACAGTATCCCCCGGTTGAATATTGCAGTTTTCGGCCGCCATGTAACCCGTCGGAAAGATATCAGTGAGGAACAATACTTGCTCATCAGAAAGTCCGTCAGGAATTTTCAAAGGGCCGACATCTGCAAATGGAACCCGCGCGTATTCTGCTTGACCTCCTGCATAGCCACCCGTCAAATGCGAGTAGCCAAACAGTCCCGCCGGCGAATGACCGTAGATTTTTTCAGCCAATCCTGCGTTGGGGTTGGAATTGTCGCACAGCGACCACAAATCCCGGTTGCAAAAGAAGCAACTGCCGCAAGAAATAGTAAAAGGAATAACAACGCGATCGCCCTTTTTCAAGTTCTTGACTTCGCTGCCTAGTTCGACTACTTCCCCCATGAATTCGTGACCCATGATGTCGCCAGATTGCATTGTCGGGATGAAGCCGTTGTAGAGGTGCAAATCTGAGCCGCAGATTGCTGTAGAAGTGATTTTAACTATGGCATCCCGCGGATTGATAATTGTTGGGTCTGGTACGTTATCAACTCGCACGTCATTTGCTCCGTGCCAGCAAAGAGCTTTCATTATTTAATTCTCCTCTAGTTAGTAGCCAATTTTGACTTCTCAATATTCAATTTACTTTGCTGCCACATCAATTTGATTCACGTTTTTATAATAACCAGATAAAACATAATTCTTCTCTACCTGAGGTATAATTTACAAATGGATCTTTTGGCTGTTTTAAATCATAAAAAATGTCTAGCTTAGCCAGAATAAGTGCCAGAAGCTTTAGGGTTCTTCTGTTAACAGTTAACAGCTCAGGGCGGGATAGCTGAGGTTGTTTTTGGCGATCGCCAGTCGCTGCTTTCTCAGATCGCGTCCGCTCGATCGACCCCAGGCGCGGCTCTCATGCTGCGGACTTCAGTCCGCAGCATGAGAGCGGACTTCAGTCCGCACTACTAACTATATAACTGGGCTGGCATCTTGAGAATCGCGCACCCTGCTTGAGGATGATTAATCGTCAAAAATTGTATCATTAGCTATAACTAAAAGCCGAGCTTGGGCTAAAGTTGTTAAAGATTAAAATTTATCGATCGCCTTTTATGCCTTACACTGCATCTACCCCAACAGACCCCCATCAAGCCAACATCCGCAATGCCGACCACCGCTTACTAGAATTCACCAAACTAACGCCGATGATGCAGCGGTATGTTGAAGTGAAAGAACAGTATCCCCACGCACTTTTGTTTTTTCGAGTCGGAGATTTCTTTGAGTGTTTTTTCCAAGATGCCGTGACGATATCGAGGGAATTAGAACTTGTTTGTACGAGCAAAGAAAGCGGCAAAGAAATTGGCAAAGTGCCGATGACTGGAGTGCCACACCACGCCCTCGAACGCTACAGTTCTCAGTTAGTAGAAAAAGGCTATGCTGTAGTAATTTGCGACCAAGTTGAAGATGCTTCTATCGCCGCCCGCGAAGGCCGCCAAGTCAAGCGCGAAATTACTCGCATTCTCACTCCCGGAACTTTGACAGATGACGGAATGCTCAAACCCAGACAAAATAACTTTTTAGCAGCAATCGTCATCGCAGGAGAACATTGGGGATTGGCTTATACAGATATTTCTACGGGAGAATTCGTAACTACCCAAGCCGAAAGTTTAGAACAATTAACCCTAGAATTGCTGCGCTTGCAACCTTCGGAAATTTTGATACCAACTAATGCGCCGGATTTGGTGACGATGTTGAGACCGGGAGAGAAATCTGAGCATTTACCCGATTGTTTGCCGAATTCGTTTTGCTATTCTTTGCGATCGCAAATTCCGTTTACTTTGTCCGAAGCAAAACAAAGAATTCTGCAAAAGTTCAAAGTGCGATCGCTCGAAGGTATGGGATGCGGTCACCTTTCCCTCGCAGTGCGCGCCGCCGGCGGTTTGCTGCAATATCTCGAAGAAACTCAAAAAGAAAAAGCAGTTGCTTTACAAAGATTGCACACTTATACTCTCACCGATTTTCTGATACTAGACTATCAAACCCGCCGCAATCTCGAAATTACTCAAACAGTCAGAGATGGAGTGTTTCACGGTTCGCTGCTGTGGGCTATAGACAAAACCAGCACCGCCATGGGAGGCCGCGCTTTGCGCCGCTGGGTGCTGCAACCTTTGCTCAACATTAAAGGCATTTGCGCCCGACACGACACGATTCAAGAATTAGTAGAAAACAATCCGCTGCGCCAAGACTTGCAGCAATTGCTGCGCCAAATTTATGACATCGAAAGACTGACCGGGCGCGCCGGTTCTGGAACCGCTAGCGCCAGAGATTTGGTCGCTTTAGCCGATTCTCTAGCAAAACTGCCGGAATTGGCTGTTATTGCAGCCCAAGGGATCTCGCCTTATTTGAGAACCCTACAAAATGTACCATCAATTGTCGAAGAATTGGCAGCGAAAATTCACGATTATTTAGTTGATGAACCCCCGATTCATTTAAAAGAAGGAGGTTTGATTCGAGCCGGAATCAATGCCATGCTTGATGAGATGCGCCAAACTGCATCCGCTGACCAAGATTGGATTGCAAATTTAGAGGCAAATGAACGGAAACGCACCGGAATTGCTAACTTGAAAGTTGGCTACAATAAAGCTTTCGGCTATTACATCAGCGTGACAAAATCGAAAGTAGACCAAGTGCCTAACGACTACACCCGTAAGCAAACTCTTACCAATGAAGAACGTTACAGCACTGAAGAATTAAAAGAAAGGGAAGTGCGAATTTTGACGGCGCGGGAAGATTTAAATCAGTTGGAATACGATATTTTTGCGAAAGTGCGATCGGAAATAGGAGAACACGCCGAAGTTATTCGCAATGTTTCCCGCGCGGTGGCGGCGGCCGATGTTTTGTGCGGTTTGGCAGAAGTAGCAGTTTACCAGAATTACTGCCGCCCGACTGTGGTAGAAAGTCGGGAAATTAAAATTGTTGAAGGTTGTCATCCGGTGGTGGAAAAGTCTTTACCGCCGGGATTTTTTGTCCCGAATTCGGCTTTTTTGGGTCGGGAAGCATCGCTAAACCGACCGGATTTAATTATTTTAACCGGGCCGAATGCTAGCGGAAAAAGCTGTTATTTGCGGCAAGTCGGTTTGATTCAGTTGATGGCGCAGATGGGGAGTTTTGTGCCGGCGAAAGCTGCGACTTTGGGAATTTGCGATCGCATTTTTACCCGCGTCGGTGCCGTGGATGATTTGGCAACCGGTCAATCTACATTTATGGTAGAAATGAACGAAACTGCAAATATTCTCAATCACGCGACACCGCAGTCATTGGTTTTGTTGGACGAAATTGGTAGGGGAACGGCGACGTTTGACGGACTTTCGATTGCTTGGTCTGTGGCAGAGTATTTAGCCAGCGAGATTCGGGCGCGGACGATTTTTGCTACTCACTATCACGAGTTAAATGAGTTAGCTTCTATTTTGGATAATGTTGCAAATTATCAGGTGACGGTGAAAGAATTGCCGGATCAAATTGTATTTTTGCACGAAGTTCAGCCAGGGGGCGCTGACAAGTCTTACGGTATTGAAGCGGGGAGGTTGGCTGGTTTGCCACCGTCGGTGATTGAGAGGGCGAGACAGGTGATGAAGCAGATAGAGAAACATAGCAAAATTGCGATCGGGCTGCGGAAGGGTGTTAAAAAAGATGGTAAAAAAGAGTCTGAGGGACAACAATTGGATATCTTTGAGGATTGAAATTGTCCCCAAAAAAGGTTCGTAGTTTGTAAATGCGTAGGGTGCGTCAGCTCGTCCAAATTTGTTAAAATCGAAACGACCAATGTCTGACGCACCCTACAACTCAACTTCACTTGCCATTTTGCAACTTTCTTACCTCTTTCTGCACGCTCATCCCAATTTCCAAAGCGTCATTTAGCAACCGCCCGTATTCAGTCGCCCGATCGCTCACATCGATCGCCATCAAAGCAGCCAAATTACTTTCAATATTAGCAAATAACTCGTAACGGCGACCGATAAATTCCTGATTTTCCCGCAGAATCCTTTCTGTTTTCAAAGCACAAACTAAACTTTCTCTAGTAATTTTCAAAGCCTCAATCGCATCTTGTCGGTTAATTAAATTGGCTTGTAAATTGCCAGCAGCCGTTAGGCGATCGATAATATCTAAAGCTTTAATCACTTCGTTATACTTCTCAACTTCATCCAGCAGACTCGCCAGCATTAGCAGAGGCTTGGTCTTCATCCATTGATAAACATTCCAAACAGCAGTAATCGCCAGCGAAACACCCAAAGTTATTTGTAAAACTCGGACAAATATCTCAGCATCGCTAAATGAACCAACTTCATGTTTGTTGAGCAGCAAAGCAACAGGCAGGGACACAACAAGCGTCACGCAAAATATCAGTAACTCGTGCAACAAAAGAGCAAACAGCTTTTTTCCATCCGGGCGTGCAGCAAATCTGTAAAAATCCGCAGCAAAACTGTCGCTCAAAGCTATTCCACTCAAGTCATCTAACTCTTTTTCAGGAAGTTTTAACTCATCCAAATCCGCTTGTATCACTATTTCAACTCTCCTTAAGCTGGCATCAATTAAAATCCCCCAAGAGACCTAATTGAATCCCACAGACTCAGATAAAAATTGCTTTCTAGGCTTCGGAACAGTTCAAAAGGTTGTCCCGGTGCCCCAAAAAACGGTCTCAGCGTCCATCCCAACTGACTGCCGACAAACGCATAAAGTCCCAACCAACACCGCAAAATATTTAGCCTGATGTCTTTGCCTTCGGCATCTTGTTCGGACAGAAAGTGCATTCCTTGATAAATGAAGTTTACACCCAAAAATCCTGTGACTGCCATGATCGCAACATTTAACAGCAGATAAAAATTGTAATTGGTACTGCTGATCAGAAAAAATAGGCTGACAGGTGCAAATCCAAACAGCAATACGCTAATCATCGCCATTGCTGTCATCAACAATGTCAAATACTGTTCAAAAGTTCGTTTTGAACCAAACATGACATTAAAAAAGTACAGTGTGGGAAAGCAGATAATCAGCGTCAGCAAGTAAAGTGCTGGTAACTTTATTGTTGAAACTAGACATTGCATCCAGGTACTAGATGCACCTAATATCGCTCCGTAAATTCCAAAAAATATGGTACTAGAAATTAACAAGCCGAAAATTTTAGATTTGAGCTTGACACCTTCACGAATTTCTTCGAGAAACTGTTGCCGTTCCCGCAGCAAATACATTACTACTGAAAAATATTTCACGGGTTCTCCTTGTGACTGATGCGACTGCGAATCAGTCATAACTCAAGCCGATCGCCCTTGGCAATCTTGTCAAATCAGGGTACTCTATGTTAACCAATGATTGTTGCAAATACAGTCTTGGGAGGAAAATAACAACTCAGATCCGACAGTCGCCAAATTCCCTGAAGCTGCTGACTTGTTCAATCGGTTGAAAGCGCGGCGCAAAAAGTCTAAGGCAGATTTGGGGGTTCTAGAAATACTCGACCACATCTAAAAAGCCAAACTGAGCCAAAGTTCAGCGGAAAACACAACTCTTGCTGGTGGAATAAGTCTGAAACTATTGACTCACAAAGTATTGAAAAGTATGGGGGTGGAGGGACTTGAACCCACACGACCGTTTCGGGTCAACGGATTTTAAGTCCGTAGCGTCTACCATTCCGCCACACCCCCCTTTAGTCAAATTGCTGTGGATTTGATTCACTGACAGCAACAGCCTTTTATTCTACAACCAAAACCCCAATTTACGCAACCCCTAATCTAAAAATTCCGAAAACTCGCGCTGCATCTCCCCAAGCAGTACAATAGTTAACCAGCTAGCAGAGCCTCTTTGCCCGCTTGCCCGTGTTATTTTTCCCATAAAGCAAATCTATGTATATTACTTTGCTGCTTTACGCCGTCTTGGCAGGAGCCTACCTCTTGGTAGTACCGGCCGCCACCTACGCTTACCTGAACAGCCGCTGGTACGTGGCCACCTCTTTTGAGCGCGGCTTCATGTACTTCTTGATGTTCTTCTTCTTCCCCGGTATGTTTCTCTTAGCTCCCTTTTTGAACTTTCGCCCCAAACGGCGGCAGATAGAAGCCTAAATGCGACGTATTGACGTAATTGGAATCACGATCGGCTTCTTTGTAGCAGGTGGGTTTGTCTACTTGCTACTGCAATTCGCTGGACTCGACAGCATGAATGCAGGGATTTGGAGTCAGTTATTTTTGGTGGCTGGCTTGATTGGCTGGCTGGTGACTTATTTATTTCGAGCGCTGACTCAAAGTATGACCTACAGCGAGCAACTGAAAGAGTACAAAGATGCTGTCTTGCAGAAGCAGCTTGATGCACTCACTCCTGAAGAGTTAGCCAAACTTCAAGCCGAAATTGAGCAGGAAAAAGATAATTAGTCAGTGGTTATTAGTCATTGGTCAGTGGTCATTAGTCATTAGTCATTGGTCATTAGTTATTAGTGTTTTTTAGGCGTGCGAGGATGTCGCTCGCTTCGGGGAACTGACGACTGATGACTAATGATTGAGGATGGAAAGCGAGTTCTTAATCTCGCACTAATGACAAGGTTCGCGAGCGATGACGGCACTGATGACTAATGACTATTGACCAATGACTGATGACCAATGACTGATGACCAATGACTAATGACTAATAACTAATGACTATTTCTAAATGTTTTGAAACGTTGCGAAAGAGCAACCAATGTGCATTAATTCCTTTTATTACTGCTGGCGACCCAGATTTGGAGACAACGGCTAAAGCACTGCAAGTTTTGGATGATAGCGGTGCAGATGCGATCGAGCTTGGCGTTCCATATTCTGACCCGCTAGCTGACGGGCCGGTGATTCAAGCTGCTGCTACTAGGGCCCTGCAGCGGGGAACGCGGTTAGATCCGGTGCTGGAAATGGTAGCGAAAGTTAGTCCGAATTTGCGATCGCCCATTATTCTGTTCGCATACTACAACCCGATTTTGTACCGAGGTATAGAAACCTTCTTGCAGCAAATCAAAACTGCCGGAGTTCAGGGATTGGTTGTACCGGACTTGCCCTTAGAAGAAGCCGAAAGTCTCATCCAACCTGCCAAGAAATTAGGGATTGAACTAACATTATTAGTTGCTCCGACAAGTCCCAAAAGCCGCATAGAAGCCATCGCCCGCCAGTCTCAAGGATTTATTTACTTAGTCAGCGTGACGGGGGTTACGGGAGTGCGCGAAGGTTTAGAAACGCGAGCAAAAGAGTTGCTGCAAGAACTCCGCAGCGTCACAGACAAACCCATCGGTGTCGGGTTTGGGATCTCGAAACCGGAACACGCCCGCCAAGTGAAAGAATGGGGTGCAGACGCTGCGATTGTTGGCAGCGCTTTTGTGAAACGCTTGGCCCAAGGCACTCCAGAAGAGGGTTTAGAGGCGATCGGCGAATTCTGCAAGAGTCTAAAAACAGCGATTCAAAATGATTAGCAACTGTGCAGATACTTTCAGCCATTAGACAGATGTGTGCGATCGCGGCGTGCGAAGAAAATTGCGATTAAAGACCTTGTTGTACTTGAGATCATACAACCGTTCCTTCTGGTTCCTGACCGGAAGGTTTTTTTTGACCCCAAAACCCCAAATTTTTCAACGCAGCCCGCGCACTTCCGGCCAAACGCTCAGCCAAGTAGGGAAACGGCTGAACCCAAGTCCGGCACAGCAATGCCGTGACTTTTAATAATTGGTATGAGATGGAGGATTGTCCATTTTTTCTTTCTTCTTGCATCAGTCAACTGTCAACCCAACAACGGGCTTTTCGGGCAAAGCTGTCAACAGTTTGCTGTTTGCTGTCAACTCTGCCATCTTTCTTCCTTCTTCCTTCGGACTAATGACTAATGACTTATGCTACAACTTGAGAAATCTAACTTGAGATAGATGAAAAGCTCTTGTTTATATTCCTATAGTTAAAAGATTGTTTGAGTGCCTAACTTTGTAATCTTATCTATTTACAAAACCACAAGGCCTTTGAGCAGATCACAATAGAAAGGATTGTTTTTATGAACAGACTAACTGCATTTCTGAAAAAAATTCGAGCTGTACAAATTTTAACAGTGTTTCTGGCTGGCATTTTAGTATTAGTGAGCACTGCTTGCAGTCGCGCTGATGCGATGACAGGAAAAACCTCAGACCAAATTAGAGAAGAAGTGCCTTCTGAGGCTGTAACTTCTGTATACAAAGGTGGTCAGAATCAATACAGCGATGAAGATCCCAGAAACAAAACTGTTACAGCAGCAGAAGCAAAAGCTCAAAGTCTCAAAGATCAAGCCCAGCGCCGCATCGACACTAAATCTAGCAGCAATGTGGGCGAAAACGTGCGGCGGGTAGTGGATGACGTGCCTGACAAAATTGACCAAATTGGCGACAATGTGAATGATAATGCTCGCACTGCTCAGCGCAAAGCTGATGACTTTGGCGACAAAACCAAAAAAGGCTTTTCTAATCTTAAAGAAAACACTCGCGAAGGTTTGAAGGGAGCAAAAGACATTGTTAAAGAAGCTGCCGAGGGAGCAAAAGAAAGAGCAGCCGAGGGTACTGAGTCGCTGAAATATAATGTCAGCCAAGGTAAGGAAAATGTCAAAGATGCAGCGCGAAATGTAAAATACAGCGCTGAAGATGCTTCGGACAAGGTTCGCGCGAAAGTCGATCGAGATATTGACAGAACTAAACGAGCAGCAGAAAGAGCAGCAGATGCGATCGACTAATTTCAAATAACGTTGAGAAACGAAGCAATATTATTTGTTCGCGATTGCTTCGTTGCTCGCAAACAACCAGCAAGATACAGCGTATTCCAGGCTTATGAGGTGTACTTCATATAAAACGTGGAATACGCTGTATCTTTTTCCAGGAGCTATTTTACTGGTTTCACGATCGAGTTATATTAAATTACTTAATTATATATATACTGTATTTTTAAAGACACCATCTTTCGGTGTTCCTACTGTCTTTGGCATTAATTTAAGCGCATTTGAGATTAACCGCAGCAATTTATACGTAAGTAAAAGGCTCTAATTTCGATCGCCTAAGTATAAAATGTGGTTTTGCAGATAACTATAATTTGCGATCGGCAACTAGAAATTATGATGTTTATGTCCTAAGATAGATACATTAACTGTTCTCAAGTTAGTGTCGGGGTTGGGCTCAGTGGAAATGAATGCAACAGTAAATGTAGCAAATTTGACAGTAATGCCTGGATATCGACCGATCGCGCAATTGTACGCCGATTCTCGATCGGCTGCTGTTCGGGCTGCCCCAGAAAAACACCTGCAACCGGGTAGCAGCAAACTCTTGCTAGTTTCGAAACCGGCGCGCTACGGTCAAATATCTCAATATTACCGGCAAAATTCCGGCCTGAACTATAAAACCTTGCGCCTGCCGCTAGGTCTGAGTGGTGGCTGACAGAATAACCTGTTGCGGCATTTAAATTGAATGTCACAAAAAATCTCAATCTTGTGGGGTGTCCCGCCCGCCCTGAATGTACAATGTTTATTTGTCCGACAGAATACGACTGATTTGTATAAGTGCAGTTAATTGCATCTAATTGCATTGCTCGAAATAGTCTTTAAGCCAACAGACATTCTCGACGAAATCGAACAAATCCGAGTTGTTTACTAATGTATGAAACATCCCCATATTGGACTTTATATTGACTTTTACAACCCAGAGATGTCGGTATAAAATTGAGCCAAAAAAGGCGACGGATTCGCGATATGCCGCCGCAATCCGAAGCAGAGCGACAGGGGGATGCAGGCAAAATTTATTAGGAAATTGTGTTTCGATGCTAGTAAAAATGATGCACGACTTTTACGATGCGCTGGCACATTTGGCAATCTATGCCGGTGCCGCACCGACGGAGCGCCAACAAATCCTGAAGCGCGTTGAGACGAGTCAGAAAAAACTCAAAGAATTGGCGCAGATCGCCCCGATGGATTATCAGCACAAGTTAGAGCTGGTTGAGGCAGAATGGCAGCGCGTTTTGGGGCAGAAAGCAGAAGCAATGGAATTGTACGATCGAGCTATTGCCGGAGCTAAAGCTACTGAATATTTAAATGAAGAAGCTCTCGCCTGCGAACTCGCTGCTAAGTTTTACCTGTCATGGGGCAGAGAAAAAATTGCCCGAGTCTACATGATAGATGCCTGCGATTGCTACGCTCGCTGCGGAGATAGAGTCAAAATTGATGACTTACAAAAATGCTATCCTCAATTGTCATTGTCAATTTTAACTCCAGAAAAAATAGCTAGCAATCAATTAGCAAATATCGGAAGAATTGACAACCAAAATCACTTTGTGCAGCCATCTGTTTATTCATCTGTGTCGCGTCACATCTCCGATTTTGGAGTTTTTTCAACTCTGCTAAAAGCTTGTCAATCGCTTTCTCGTGAATTACAACTCGATCGGCTGATTGCCAAACTGATGCAACTGGCGGCGAGCAAGACAGGAGCTGACAAAGCAGTGCTGGTGTTACCAAACGGCAATAAATGGGAAGTGGCTGGTGCCAGCGCGATCGACAATTCGGGTGTCGCTCGGGCGATCGGCTTAACATCCGCAGCACTCGATGAAAACAGCGAAATCCTGCCCCTGAAAATTGTTGACTGCGTTAAAAACTTGTTGAAACCCGTGATTGTGCGGAACATCGCTGAAAATTGCGATAGCGATTCCGACTCCTACATCCTTAAATACCAACCGCAGAGCCTGTTGTGTTGGCCGATTCTCGATCGAGCTAACTTAGTCGGCATTTTGTATCTAGAAAATCGGTTAAATGCAGGAATTTTTACCCGCGATCGCCTACAACTTCTCAATCTCCTGTGTTCCCAAGCAGCCATCAGTTTTTCAAATGCTCTGCTCTACAAAAAATCTCATGATTACAGCCAACAATTAGAACGATTGCTAACAAAATATAGCCGCACCGAAGCTCAGCTTGCCGAGCAAAAACAGATGCTCCAAGCGATTCTTGATGTCGCTCCAATTTGGATTTGGATGGTGAATCCCAAGGGTAAAGTACACTTTTTTAATAATACTTTTTGTCAAGATGTGGGCGTGCCTCTGAGTGCTTTTCTAGCTGTCGAGCATTACAAAGATATACTGGGGGAAAATGCAGCGAACTGTCTAGTTTCAGATGCCGCTTGCCTTGCCCAAGATTCGCCGCATTACTCCAGCGAAACTCTTACATTGGTTGACGGCAAAGAACATTATTTAGAAGTCACAAAAGTAAAGTTAAAAAATTTCCAGGGCGAGACGATCGGGATTATTGGTTTGGGTGTTGATGCCACCGATCGCAAGCAAGCACATGAACTTTTGCAGCAGAAAAATCAACAGCTAGAAAAAACTTTGAAAGATTTACAGCAAGCGCAACTGCAAATAGTGCAAAGCGAGAAAATGTCGGCTTTAGGCAATTTAGTCGCCGGAGTCGCCCACGAAATTAACAATCCGATTGGGTTTATTTCGGGCAACTTAACCGAAGCTAAAATGAGTTTGGTAGATATTGTAGAACACTTAGAATTGTATCGCTCTGATGCACCGAAATCGGAGATTGCCAATCATGCCGAAGAGATAGAGCTCGATTATCTTTTGGAAGATTTACCGAAGATGATTGATTCAATGCAAGTCGGGTGCGATCGCATTTCTAGCATCAGTACCAGCCTCCGCACCTTTTCCCGAGGGGATAAAGACTACAAAGTTTCTTTTGATATTCACGAGGGCATTAATAGCGCTATTTTAATTTTGAAACACCGCCTCAAAGCCAACGAATACCGCCCGCAGATCGAAGTGATAACTAAATACGGCAGTCTCCCTAAAATCCAATGTTTCCCCGGCCAATTAAATCAAGTTTTCATGAACCTGCTTGCGAATGCGATCGATGCCTTAGAAGAGTCAAATCTAGGACGCAGTTTTAGCGAAATTGCCACCAATCCCAACCGCATCACTATTTGCACTGATCTACTGGGGGAAAGTCAGATAAAAATTAAACTTGCTGATAACGGTACCGGGATGAAAGAGGAAGTAAAAAATCAGATATTCGACCATTTGTTTACGACAAAATGTGTCGGTAAAGGCACAGGATTGGGGTTGACAATTGCTCATCAGATTGCGGTAGAAAAACATGGCGGAAGCATTGAGGTGAATGCGGAGCCCGGAGTTGGGACTGAGTTTGCGATCGTTTTGCCCGTGAAAGGATAAATTTTAATTACACCAGCTTAGTATACTAATTGTCAAAATTCAGGCAACAGTAGCCCTAGGGTGCGTCGCCATCAATCTATCTCAAAGAGGAGCGACAATCGATGAGCGACGCACCTTACTCTCACCCGCCTTGCGTCAACTTTCCCCAACAGTTACGAGCGTTGCATCATTTTGGATAATTGGTATAAGTAGGTGATTACAAATAATTAACATGAGGTGGGGAGAGGGGGCTGGTTGACAAATATTGTGAATGAAAGATTGTTGGTAAAACCCGCCACTATAAATACTATGGGTAATTTACCCAACAGTATCTAATTGATTAATTTGGTAAACTCAATTTCAATACCTGTCCAACCGATACTTCGTGCTTGTGCGTTGCTACCACCACCGCACCTTCCAATCGCGGATCGTAACATCCAACCCACGCTGCAGGATGGCATTCGTGCACTAAATACCCGTACAGCCAAATCGCTCCTCTACCTTCAATGACAATTCCTTGGCTAAATTGAACGCCTTCGGGAATTTTCAAACCTTGTAAATCATCGGGTACGATCACACCATCTTGAGTGGTAATTCGCAAGCGCAAATGTTGGTAAGCTAAACCGTCTTGAGTTTGATTGGGGATTATTTTTAATTCAATCGGATTCATGGGATGCACAAATGTTGAATGCTGTTGTAAAATTATATACTTTTTAGGGTAAATTGGGAATCCGATCGCCCACTTTCAATCCCAATTCAGCAGCCCTTCCGCCTTTGAGTTCAATAACTCCGTCCACGGGGACATCCGGGCCGTAGTTGGGACAGGTGTCGCTCAAACACGGCGGTACGTTGGGAATTATCGCCTGCACAGTGCCTTCGTTGAGAAAAACCATATCGAGCTCGATTAACACGTTTCTCATCCAGAAACGCACATTTCGCGCGGGGGCGATCGGGAAAAACATTCCCCTGTCCTCGGGCAATTCTGTGCGAAACATTAAGCCAATTGCTTGTTCTTGGGGAGTTTTTGCCACTTCTAATCCTAGCGGGCGATCGCCCACAATAATGTTCGCAGAAACTGGCAAAACTTGGCCCGTATCTATCCCGCCAAACAGCGAGATAAAGTTGGATTCAGTCAGGTTGAGTTTTCCCAAAAAAACTCCTAAATAGTTGCCCGAGTTTCGATCTTGCATAATAGTTTGGTTGTCAGAAACAAAAATGTTTAAATCGCTAAACTTTCTGCGATCTGTCAAAACAATTTTATCGTTGCCGCTGCCAAAATCTGTAATTACATCGGCTTCAGTAATAGTAGATGCGGCCGAGGTTGTGTCAATAACAAATAAATCATCGCCCGCGCCTCCTGTCAAGATATCCTTGCCTTCGCCACCAATTAGCAAATCGTTACCCCGATCGCCATTAATCCAATCCGACTCTTGTCCTCCATAGATTGTATCGCTTCCCCGGCCTCCTGAAATCGTATCAGCGCCTTGATTTCCGGCGAGCAAATCATTGTCGCTACCGCCAAAAATCAGGTCATTTCCCGCCAAACCTTGAATAGTGTCATTACCAGCAAATCCTCTAATCGTATCGCTGCTGGGGCTTCCGATCAGAAAATCGAAGCCGAAACTACCGTCAATGTTAACCATAATGCCTTTAATAGAAGGAAGCTTTGGCGATCGGCATTCGCCAACCGGTACCAAAAGCTCGATCGCTAATTTTCAAACCCGGGGCTGCTTGTCGGCGTTTAAACTCCGATTGCCTGACTAATTTTACTACAAGTTTAACCACAGCTTCATCGTGTCCCGCTGCGACAATTTCTGGGACTGATTCGCGATGTTCGATCGATCGCTGCAAGATTTCATCCAAAACATCGTAATCCGGCAAAGAATCTCGGTCAACTTGTCCCGGTTTCAGTTCCGCACTCGGCGGTTTGCTAATAATATTAACCGGAATTATCTCGCTACCAGGGCGCGGGGCCGCCGCGTCGGCATATCCGCCAGCATTCAGCCACCGACAAAGTGAATAAACCCGAGTTTTCGGCACATCAGAAATCACCGCCAATCCACCATTCATATCGCCGTAGAGAGTGCAGTAACCCACGGACATTTCTGACTTATTGCCCGTCGAAAGTAGCAAATGTCCGAACTTATTAGAAATTGCCATCAACAGATTACCTCGAATCCGGGATTGAATATTTTCCTCAGCAATGCCGAAAGTGGTATTGACAAACAAATCGGCGAAAGTGCGATCGTAACATTTCATCAAATCGGCGATCGGCAACATTTCGATCGCCATACCCAGATTTCGGGCTAATTCCAAAGCATCATTAACCGAATGATCCGAACTGTAAGGAGAAGGCATCAACACCCCCAGCACATTTTCTGGTTTGATCGCGCAACTGGCGATCGCCGCCACCAAAGCCGAATCTATCCCACCGCTCAAGCCAAGCACAACCTTAGAAAAACCGCACTTGCGAACATAATCTCGCACCCCCAAAACCAAAGCAGCCCAAATTTCTGCATCTCCTTCAGGCGGAGCAAAACTCAACTTGGTCGCCTCAATTGCTACTGCAATTTGCTGATTGCTGCCCACTAAATCTTGTTTATTTTCATCATATTCCAGCACCGCAAAATCAGTTTCAAAAGAATTCAATACCTGAATCAAATCACCCTTTCGATTCACAGCAAAACTGCTGCCATCAAAAATAATATCATCATTTCCCCCTACCTGATTAGCATAAACAATCGGTATCCCGCAGCGGATGACGCTGTGCTGCAACATAGCCGATCGCACTCCCCGCTTCCCCCCAGAATAAGGCGATGCCGACAAATTTACCACTAAATCTACGCCCAATTTTGCCAAATCGGCAACCGGATCGCCCGCGTAACTGCGTTGACCCCAAAAATCCTCATTGTTCCACAAATCTTCACAAATTGTCACGCCAATTTTGAGTTCGCCAACAGTAAAGTAATTGCTGTTTTCTCCCGGTTCAAAATATCTATCTTCGTCAAATACATCATAAGTAGGCAACAAGCGTTTGTGAAAAACTTGTTTAACCGCGCCGTTTTGCAATAAAACAGCGCTGTTGAACAATGATTTTCCGCCTAATTTAACAGCATGAACATTAGGTACGACAGTACCGACGATGACGGCCAACTCCGGTGGCAAATCTGGCGCGAGTTTCTGCAACTGTGCGGCGGCGGCTGCAATGAAATTCGCATCCATCAACAAATCGCGGGGCGGATAACCGATTAGAGAAAGTTCCGGTGTTAGCAATAAGTTTGCGCCTGCAACCCCGGCTTTTTTCGCAGCCTCCAGAATTAGGTTGGAGTTGCCCAAGATATCGCCAATCGTAGGGTTGAGTTGTGCGATCGCAATTTTCATATTACCAATTTACCTTATAAATTTTGCTAGCCGTCCGCTCGCGCGGACTAAACTTCCTAATAGTTCTAGATTTGAATGTAGGGAAGCATTACTCAGACTTGTAATGTTTCAATTCTTCTTCAATATAATAACTTACCAAATCCCGGTAAATATTTTCAACCACATCAGGGTTCAAACCCGATTCTAAAGCCCACTCGCGCCGCTGCTGCAACATAGTATGAAAGCGATCGGGCGCTATAACGCTAGCTTCACTCGTTTTGAACCTTGCTGCTGCGATGACGTATTGAAATCTCTTGCTCAAAGCATCGATCACTTCTCGATCGATGATATCAATTTCCTCCCGCACTTCGTGAATATTAGCGCATTGATCGGGGTCTTTCATCCTCAGCACTCCTGAATAGCTTCTCTTCTCATCTTACTAAATTGATTCTCCAATGTCAGTCAATTTTAGATTTTAGATTTTAGATTTACTCTTCTAGATGAGTCTGGGAGATTGAACAAGAGTCTACAATTTTGGAATTTCCACGACAATAGTCGGGGGATTCCGTTTGGGGCGCACAGTCCAAGGAACATTTAGATAAACACCAGTGGCTTATTTTTGAAAGGAGCAAAAGCTGCCGCATCAAAGCGGTACAAACTAGCAGGACGGCCAGCCCCTCGCGAAACCTTAACCCCGGTATCGCACAAAAAACCTAATTTCAATAATCGAGCTCTAAAATTAGAATAATCAGAAAAATGTACCCCCAAAATAGTGGTATAAAGTTGATACAAATCGCTCAAAGTAAAAAGCTCCGGCAAAACTTCAAAAGCTACCGGACTGTATTCGAGTTTGTTGCGGAGTCGTCGGTATCCGTATTCGAGAATTTGATTGTGATCGAAGGCTAGCTTCGGAACTTGTTGCACGGGATACCAAGCAATGCCGCCGACGCGGTGGCTGACACCTGCAACTACACTCCCTGTAATTAACTCAGCTTCCTCAAACCGAACCAAAGCAAAATAACTCACCGAAAGATAGCGATTTCCTCTGGTAAATTCCCGAGGATCGCGCCCCGGTTCTCCAAAAGTATAGAGTTGTTCCAAATACAAATTTTTGACCCGGATTTTTTCAGCCAAAATTCGGTAAGCTGCATTTTCCAGAGACTCTCCGTGGCGCACCAAGGTACCGGGAAGACTCCAACAGTCGATAAACGGTTCGTCAGGCCGCATTACCAACAGCACCAACAAGCGGTTCTGCTCGGTATCGACGGAGAAAATGGCATTATCTACTCCTACTTTAAAGTCAGCTAATGAGCAATTTTCGCTCTTTTTTGTTCCTCGTGCCATGGGTACAAATGCTCCCGATTAATGTAATCTTCGATGGTTGGAGTTAGGGCTTCGGTGTCTCCTGTTTCGCGATAGGAGGTAGAAGAAACATTGGGAGCATTCAAAGATGCGATCGCCACTTCTGCACCGCTGCGCCTCAACTGCCACAAATCTAACTGTTCTGACGGATAACCAGGCCGCGGTACTATCAGCAACTCCACTTGTTTTAACAATTGTTCAAATTTGTACCAGCGAGGCAGTTGCCCGACCAAATCCGAACCTATTACCAGTGTCAACTCTGCATCCGGCCACTGCAATCTTGCTTGTTCGACAGTTTCTAGCGTTCTAGAACTGCTGAGTTCGGGATTCAAGCACAGATTGTGTTTTGGTGAATTAATTTCTTGAATGATTAACAACAGCATTGCCGATCTGTGTTCTATGGATGTGGAGTGGGACTTAAAAGGATTGTCCGACGCCCAAACTGCTACTAAATCAAAATGCTGGGAAAGCCAACTCAGGATTGTTTTGTGTCCTGCTGTGGGCGGATCTGCACTGGTTCCAAACAAGGCAATTCTCTGCATAGGTTAGGTAATGGGGAATTAGTCAGTAGTCAGTTTTCAGTAGTCATTGGGGATTGGGGATTGGGAATTGGGAATTGGGAATTGGGAATTGGGAATTAAATTACATACTCATGACCGTTAGGATCAACTTAATATCAAACGTACTTCCGACCTGTTGCTTGATTATTCACCTCTTTATCCCCCCTAACCCCCCTTAAAAAAGCGTGGACAAGAGCGAGCCCAGTCCTAAAAAGAAGGGACTGGAGCGAGCGAAATCTCCCTTGAATAAGGGGGAACTGTAAGCTCTCAAAGTCCCCCTTATTAAGGGGGATTTAGGGGGATAGAGGCTAAGCTATAAGCGAGATTTATCATGGATTTTAGTCTGTGGTTGACACTAATGACTAATGACTCTTTTTTGTTTTTTTGGTAAGATTTAGCAAATCTGTAGAAATTGCCACCGGCGGCGAAATCGGGCGGTCTAGTTGGCGGGTTGCTGCCGGAAGACTGGCGACAGAAGCAGCGGTTCGTTTGGCAATATCCTCCAAAGTTTCCTGTTCCTGCACTCGTTTGCCATTTTGGATCGCCAATTTCATTAATGGTATATGAAAATCAGAATTTGGATGATATTCACCGGACAATCCCAAACAATCTCCGAGAATTTGTCCATTTTGAAGATGTCTAAAAATTTGTTTTTTACCCGGATATGTTACCTTGCCGCTTGCCTCCTTCATCACTGGAATCCCGTCAATTTCCACCAACTTATAAACACCGTTCACGGGTGAACCGCTGACTAATTTTGTTCCCAAACCGTAACCGTCAATGCAAGCGCCGCTACTTTTTAATTTAGCAATTTCTCGCTCGTCCAAATCGCCGCTAGCAATAATTGGCACGCCCGGAAGGATCGATCGCACTTCCCTCGACAGCGCGGCCAAGTCTCCCGAATCCAGCCGCACGCCTTCCAACTGCATTTCACCGCTGTTTACTCGATCGGCCAACATCCGCGCCGCCGCCACAGTATCGTAAGTATCAATCAGCAGCGGTGCACCGGGAAAACAGCGGTGAAAAGCTGCAAAGGCTTGATTTTCGCTGCCTTCGAGAGCGGCCACAGCCATCACCAAAGCGTGAGCCATAGTGCCGACTGGCTTGCGGCCCAACTTTAAAGCAGCCAAAACATTTGAAGTGCCATCGAACCCAGCAGCCAGAGCCGCCCTGGCAGCCCAAACAGCAGCTTGCGGCCCAAAAGCCCTGCGCGTCCCGAATTCCAGCAACTTAGCGTCTGGACCCGCCACATCCCGCAACCGCGCTGCCCGCGTCGCAATCAAAGTTTGATAATTTATCGCATTCAACAAATAAGTTTCGACTAACTGACCCTGCCACAGAGGAGCATCGATACGCAGCAGAGGCTCGTTAGCAAACACTGCCGTCCCCTCCGCCACCGCCCAAACATCGCCAGTAAAGCGGGCTGTGGCGAGTAGAGTCCAAAATCGCTCAGGCGCGCCTGCAAAAATCCCAGTGGATTGCAAAGCTTGAATTTGTGCAGGAGAAAACCGAAATTTCTCCAGATAGTCGAGAACTTGAGCCAAGCCCATCGCGATCGCGTAGCCAAAACCCTCTGGCAGCCGCCGCGCGAATAATTCAAAACTCGCAGGGCGATCGTCCAACCCTTCCCCGACGTAACAAGCAGCCATCGTTAGCTGGTAAAGATCCGTCAAGAGGCTGTAATCTGCTGGGGAAACCGTCAGTTCCCGGTCTTCTAAGATTTCCTCAAAACCTGTGAGGTGCAGACTTTCTGTCGCAGTTTTCATAGCGAAAAACCCCGGACAAACTTATTTACTTTAATTATAGTGATAAATACTATATATTTTTGTAAAGCTTTGAGAAAAATTGCTCGTACTATCTTAAAATTTGCTTAACTACGCCCTTTGGTAGAGGGTTGCAGGTCAATTTACAGATTAATGCTATGGTATTTTTAATAAAAACAGCCAATTTTAGTTGGTAGGGCTGCAGTGTGCTGAGTTTTGACTTGGATGTTTGTGGGTGGATCTGAAGTTTTGGTAAAAGCATTTTTGGTATGAGTGCGATCGCCCAAACTCCGCAATTCCTAAAAACTTCAGCTTTCTGGGATATTGCGGACTAATAAGTTATTCAAATAAATATTGCTAAAGCCATCCAAAGACCGAAGCTCGCAGTAATCTAAGAAGTATCAGAACCCAGACAAGAGAGGCAGATTTCATGAATCTTTCTAAATCTTTTGCAAACGCGATGCGTTACGTTTCCGAAGCTGCCGGACGGATTTTTAGCCCCACCGATGACAACTATCCAAATAGTGGAGTTCAACCTTTTGAAGGTAAGCGATCAAAAAAGTCTAAATCGAAAGATTGAGCAGCAACTTAGTAACTTTATAGCTATGTGTCAGGTGCGTTCCAGCGCACCTGACAATGATTGTACGAATTTGGTAGTGAGAACTTGAGTCTTCTAATTTTTCTGAATCCTTACGTCCTCACTACAAACAAATTACCAAAGTTGATTGAGAAAAAAGGCGATCGCCGCACTGCCGATCGGCACAGTCAAATTGTCAATTCCCCACAGAGAAACAGACTCCAAAGTAGCAGCAACCAAAGCTACAACAGCCGACACAGCCAAAGTTTGCCAAACAGTGCCGCCAGCAACCAGCAAAATCAAAATGCTAACAGCAAAACTCACCAAATACATAGTTGCAGAACCTTCCCAACTCTTCTGAATTCCCCAAACTCGATAAATATGTTGGCCGTATTTTTGGCCGATGACAGCAGCCAATCCGTCCCCCCAAGCCATCACCAAAATACCCAAAGCAGCGTATTCCTGATGTTGCAGCGGCCAAAACCAAGCTACCAGAACGCTGATAGTCACAGCATAGAAAAAAGTCCCGAAACTCTTGCGGTTGATACTGTTAAGACTAGGCAAAATAGGAACTTGGTAGGAAATGAGGGCGATCGCACCAGCCAAAAAACCCGCCGAAATCCCCACCCAACCCGGTATTTCCAGCCACCACGCCAGCAAAATCACGTTCCCAGTACCGATGTGAACCACCTTGCGCGATACCTCACCACCGACAGAAGTAAAGCGATTTAGCCCTTCAGCCACCAATAAAATCAAGCCCAACCAGATACCCACGAGGGAAATTTGCAACCACACAGTCGGAATTTCAGAAAATATAGACACGATATTTAGGAAAAACTTAGATCGGGCACTGTTTACTACTTTAGTGGAAAGCGCGATCGCGAGCGTTGAGGGTGCGATGTCAAAAAGCGCTACGATTGACTGTGTTTCGGAAGCTGCTTAAATTTGGAGATGCTCAGAGAAATCGATCGAGATATTTGGGTTGCCGAACAACCTTTACGGTACTTTGGACTCAGCGTTGGCACGAGAATGACAGTAATTCGGCTGGCTAATTGCGAGTTAGTCGTTATTTCTCCGATTCAAGTCAATGATACAATCGTCAGTCAGCTTGGCGAACTGGGAACCGTTAGCCACATCATAGCGCCCAACCTGTATCACTATTTGTTTGCGGCCAATTTCAAAAAGCTCTACCCAAACGCGAAATTCTGGGCTGCACCGGGTTTGGAAGCTAAAAAAACAGATTTGTCGATCGATCTAACCATCAAGGGTGAAGCAAATAGTTTATGGAAGGGGCTGGAATATGTATTTTTTGACGGATTTAGAACACTTAGTTTAAGCGGTTTTGATTCACTCAATGAATGTGTATTTTTTCATGCTGCCAGCCACACTCTGATTTTAACCGACACAGCCTTTCACTTTGATGATAGTTTCCCAATCATCACACAATTTGCGAGCCAAGTGATTGGCGGATATAAAAAATTGAGTCCATCGCTCCTGGAGCGAATTGCGACAAAGGATAAACAAAAAGTGAGAGAATCAGTTAAGAAGGTTTTAGGTTGGGACTTTGAGCGAGTGATTGTCGCTCACGGCAGCATCATCGAGTCTCAGGGAAAGCAAAAGTTTAAAGAGGGATACGAGCAGTTTTTAGGTAGCTCTGTGAATGTTTGAAATTAGAGGAAAATAGGTTTTATGGCTGTGCAGGATGTCTCGATCGTTCATGAAATAGACTCGGCAGTTGAAACCGCGTTTACTTTTTTCATGTTAGATTAATCGAATAAACACGATAGGGATTTTTAGACTATGACTTTCAGTGATGTAGTTGAGGCTATAAAAATTCTTTCCGCTGATGAGAAGCAGGAAATTCAACTATTTTTGAAACAATATCTCCGTGAAGAACGCCGTGAGGAGATATCTGAGAATTTTAAGTCGGCGCAAGTCGAAAAACAAAAAGGTTTGCTGAAATTTTATGCCAACATCAATGAACTGAGACAACTGATAGAGGAGTAATCATCGAAGTCAGTTTCAGTTCTTAATTTAAACGTGCTTTCAAAAAGCGTATTAAAGGCAATGCAGATTTAGAGGCAAGGTTTTGGCAAAAATTAGAGCAGTTCACGATAGATAGATTTGATCCGACTTTGAAAACTCACAAACTGTCGGGGAAACTTAATGATTTTTGGAGTTTTACCGTAGATTATGACGAAAGGGTGCTATTCTACTTTACGGAAGATGGTAAAACTGTGTTTGTAGATATTGGTAGTCACGATCAAGTGTATTGAGAGGAAAATAGGTTTGATTAGTATACAATATGTCTTAATTATTCATGAAGTAGAAAATTATGAAGCTTGGCAAAAAGTATTTCACAATGCTGAGAACCTGCGAAAAGAAGCTGGCGAGAGATCGTATCAAGTATTGAAATATGAAAATGAACCCAACAAAATTGTTCATTTCAGTGGCTGGACATCAATAGCAGATGCCAGGGCATTTTTTGAATCTCCGAGACTGGTAAAAATTAGAGAAGAAGCGGGAGTAAAAGCTCCTGAGTTTATATATTTAAAGCTATTAGAGTCAGGAGTATTGTGAAACAATTCACAATTTTCTGATAATATTAGCTCCCTACTAATTGTGACAATTGCGTCCAAAAATTTAGTCCTGGAGGCATAAATACCAAAGAAACCGAATTTTTTACTGATCTTAAAGGCTGCGAGCCAATATTATCGTAAAAAACCCGGTTTTTGACAACCAGTAGCTAGGTCTTGTTACACCAAATCCGAGTTTGCTATCCCCTTTATCTTCTGACTCTTCTCTTCGCGCTATGAGCGTCTTCGCGGTTCGATCGTAAAAGAGGTATGTTACCCGAAGTTGGTATTAAACTGGCACTTCCGAGAGGGCAAATTTGCTGTCAGCCACCGCGACGGCTTGTTGCAAAGCTGTGGTACGATCGCCCAAAATACGATCGGGCGAGATCAGATCCAACAATCCCAACTTTTGCAAGCGCTGCTGAATTTTGGCACTCGCACCGACGATGTAAACCTGCAAACCCTTATCGCAAGCATCGCGAATCGCATTTTCGATCGCCAGCGAAGCAGTCACGCCCAGCATCGGCACCTCAGTCAAATCCATCACCAAAGCATCCGCATCCTTCATAGCATTGTGTTCGCGGGCGATCGCCTTCGACAAACCAAAAATCATCGGGCCGCTCAAACAGAACAGCAACACGCGCCCCCTGCCCCGATCCAAGAGTTGCTTGTCTTCCTCGCCGAGGAGGACATCATCATCCGTATCGGAAATCAGCTTCACTCCCGCAGCCTGCAAATTGCTCAACCGTTCGATCGTCAGAATATTAGCAATAAACACGCCCACACCCACAGCCACAATCAGATCCACAAACACTGTCAAAAACATCACCCCGTACATGATTGCGGAACCCTTGACAGACACTTTGTGCGATCGCTTCAAGAAACTCCAGTCAAGAATATCAATCCCCACCTTCAGCGCAATTCCCGCCAACACCGCCATCGGAATCGGTTCAGTTAACTGCGCCGCCCCCAAAACCACCACCAACAAAACCAAGGCCCGAGTTATACCCGACAGCGCCGAAGTCGCGCCTGTTTGGATATTCACCACAGTTCCCATCGTCGCCCCGGCACCCGGCAAGCCACCGCAGATTCCCGATATGATGTTGCCAATCCCTTGACCGATCAACTCCTTGTCCGACTTGTGTTCCGTCCGCGTCAGACTGTCCGCCACCACCGCCGTCAGCAAGGTATCGATACAGCCCAGCATCGCCAGCATCACCGCATCCACCAACATCAGGGTGAGTTGATCTGCAGAAAAAGTCGGAAATTGCAGAGGGGGGAATCCTACGGGAATTTCCCCAATCCGGCGAATCTCCGCGTTTTGAAAGACAGTCATGGAAACTATCGTGCCGATAATCAGCGCCACCAATTGCGGCGGCACCAATTTCTTTACTTGTTTGGGCATCAGGAAAATGATCGCCACCGTCAAGACACCCAGAATTGCTTCCGGCGGATTCACGTTGGCTACCAACTGCGGAATTGCTAAAAAAGTCCCCAAAACTCCACCTTTGGGCGCGGGTTGACCCAGAAAAGGTGCTATTTGCAGAATAATCAGAATCACGCCAATTCCCGACATAAAGCCGGAAATCACGCTGTAGGGCATCAGGGTGACGTATTTTCCTAGCCTGAAAACACCAAAGATGATTTGAAACAGGCCCGCCAGCATCACCACGGTAAACGACATCGCCAGTCCTTGTTCGGGATTGCTGGCGGTGAGGGAGGCGACGATCGCAGTCATCACCACAGTCATCGGCCCAGTGGGCTCGGAAATTAGTGTTGGGGTACCGCCAAACAGCGCTGCAAAGAAGCCAACGCAAATGGCACCGTACAGCCCCCCGATCGGTCCGATCCCGGACGCGACACCGAAGGCCAGGGCCAGGGGCAGCGAGACGATCGCAGCAGTGACACCGCCGAAGATGTCGCCCCTGAGATTGTTAAAACGAATTTGATTAGTAATTGACATTAGTAAATCAGTAAGATTGGACAATGCTGAATTGAAAGATGCACCAATTGCACACCCAAATTTTTGCCTGGTTAATGGCATTACGGATAGCAAAAATACGCCAGACTCAAGAAATATCCTGCGATCGCGCCTCAAAAAGCTCAGGCTCTGGTAAATAGTTAATTTTTCCTTATTTTTTAATGTACGGTAAAACGTGCCCCGATCGACGTTTTTCTGGAATTTAATTTTTTTTTCAATCCGGGAGGCAAAAACCGGGTTGACTGGCAAAAATACTTAGTTTGAGTAATTTTTAGCGCTCTATCTCGATCCAAAAACCCGATTGCTGCTGTTGTATTTCGGATGCGATCGCCTCTACACCGTCGTTACAGATTTGCGCTACCCGATCGCCAGCCTGGTGTTGGGAGCGATCGAAATCAGTACGACAAAACTTTTTATACTGACGATTTCAGGGAAGGGATCGAGAATGTTGCAAGTTTTTCCACCGTTTTTGGGCCGGAAATTTCATTTTTTTTTTATCGCCAGATGCGTCCTAAAAATGCCGTAAATGAATTTACTATTTTTTTCAAATAACGCATTTTTATCAACTCATAAAAAAACAAAAAGCGCTTTAGTTATTATTTATATAAACTTTTAAGTGGCAATCTTAGCGAGTGTTTGTCCCTCGTAGCAGCACGATCTAGCATCAGAAAGTGTACCAACTTACAGCAAATTCCATGTAGCTCCAGTACCCCCTCCTAGCCGGGCTTCTCCAACACCCATCAGTTATCCGGCGATAACTTTCAAGAAACCCGGTTAGGAGGGCATAGTTCATAAACCTGGAATACGCTGTCAAGAGATATAAAAGCAAATTTTAGGTTTGGTAAATATTTACAATTACTTATTTGTATAATGTAAGTGGTTAAAACTAGGCGGTTAAGTTTTGAGTATGTACGACGGTAGCTACTACCAGCTAATGGCAGAGTACAATTGCTGGATGAACCAAAAGATATATTCTGTCTGCTCGGCAATTCCTGACGAACAACGCAAACAGGATATGGGTGCCTTTTTCAAGTCTATTCACGGCACTTTGAATCACTTACTGTATGGTGACAAAGCATGGATGGGTCGTTTCACTCTCCACCCATTTTCGGGAACCGTTATCGGTCAAGAACTGTATGCTGATTTTGAGGTTTTGAGAGCTGAACGCGAGACAACAGATATGCAAATTATAGAATGGTCGAGACACCTTAATTCTGACTGGTTGAGTCAACCATTTGAGTACACAAGCAATGTAGACGGTAAATGCCGCGTGCTACCGACTTGGGTTCTGGTGACACATATGTTCAATCATCAAACTCACCATAGAGGACAAATTACCGCACTGCTCAAACAACTTGGCTGCGACCCCGGCGTTACAGATATTCCGTGGCTACCGGCGATATCATTGGGATAATTTATTCTCGCAAAAAAGACTCGGCGGTTGAAACCGCGTCTACACAAACAATGTCCGCCGGACGCCGACTAAGGATCGCGAATTAAATAATTTACACATAATTGTGGGATGGGCTCTCCCGCCCATCCCACAAGAACAATAAAAATGGTAAGTTATTTAATTCTCATTCCTTAGTTCGATCGCATCCACGAAATCACCTAACCTTGCTCAGAGTAAACTATTGTGCTCAGGGCCCGCACCGACATCTAAAATAGGTGCTTTTTCCGGTTCGCCCAATTCGGCGCTGGCGGCGATGACTTTGGCATCCCGATGGCTGCCGAATCAAGGTTCGGGGCGAATTATTCCACCAGCTATGATATTTCTCGGCCAGAGATGTTCCGGTGATTCGCTGACGGACAATTTGGGTACAGATGCCGCGCTGGTGAGGTTGTTAGTCACAATGTTTTTGATGGGATTCGGCAATCAGGGCGATCGCACCTACCATAATCAGGTGCTCTTGCACCTGAATTCTCGCGTGCAGAGTTTCTGCCGTATCGTCAGGCAATACCGGCACCGCAGCCTGCATTAAAATCGGCCCGCTGTCTACTTCCAAACGGGCGATATGCACCGTACATCCGGTGATTTTAACCTTGGCTGCGAGTGCTTGCTCGACGGCTCGAATTCCTGGGAAACTCGGCAGCAAGCTGGGGTGAATGTTAATAATTTTGTCGGGAAAAGCATCTAGCAAAACTTTAGTAACAATTCGCATCCAACCCGCCATCACTACCCATTCTACATCATATTCTTGGAAAGTTTTAACAATTTTTGTATCTAATTCTTCGCGGCTTTTGCAGTCGCGGTGATTGAGCAAAATCGAGGGAATGCGGTATTTTTCAGCTCGGGCGGCAGCTTTGGCTTCGGGATTGTTGTAAATTAATACTGGGATTTGAACATTAAGTTGCCCCTGTTGGATCGATCGGGCAATTACCTCGAAGTTGCTGCCGCTACCCGAAGCTAAAACTCCTATTTTTAAGGGAGGATGAGCCGGAGCGATCCTCTTCGTTGGCGTAGCCCCCGTAGGGGTGGGCTTTCCTTCGGATCGCTTCGCTAACGCTAACGAACTTTTGCTAATCTCAGGAGAAATCAGGCTAGCAGTGGAATTCATAGATAGTGGGTTAGTTGTCATAAGGCTAAAAAGTATTCACTTATATTTTAGAATAGGGTCATTAGATTTGAGATTTGAGATTTGAGATTTTGGATTGATTCCACAGCTCAATCCGGGGGCTTGAGGATTTGAGATTTGAGATTTTGGATTGATTCCACGGATAAATCACGTGGCGGGTATCACCTTTGAAATTCTCGGTGAATTAAGTCGGCACAAATATTTATCGTTGGAATCGGGCAGGAGGCTTGACGCAGGAGGCTTGAGGGAAAGCGTGTGATTTACACTTCATTAACACAGTGCTGTTGATTTGCGCCTTTCTACTTAAAGGGTATTGTGTGCAATGCACGGCATACATTTAGGAGTGCTAATCTGGTCGATCGGCAAAAAAATCATCTTTGAGAATCGAATAAATTTTTAGATCCCAGTATTCGCCTTTGACAAATATCTTCTGTCGCAATATTCCTTCCAACTGCATCCCCACTTTTTCCATTACCCGCGCCGAACCAATATTACTAACTTTACATTTAGCCTCAATTCTATTCAACAGCATTTCCCGAAAGCCGAATTCCATCATTGCATTGACAGCCTCGCTCATATATCCTTGATTCCAATATTTGCTAGAAATAGCGTATCCCATTTCGGCGCGGTTGTGTGTCATACTCCATTCCACAAATCCGCAAGTACCGATAAATTTATTGTCGGCTTTGGAGACAAGTCCCCAATCCACAAGCTCTCGTCTTTTGTACATTTTTGTCAGCGATTTGAGGAAATATTTAGTGTCCTCGATCGAGGTGTGAGTTGACCACATTGTGTATTCCGACACTTCGGGACTAGAAGCATACTCAAACATATCGCTAGCATCGTTTAAACTAATTTTTCTGAGCAGCAGTCTCTCAGTTTCTATAGTGGGTAAATTGGCTAATATATCGAGAAGATTCATTTTGACATTCACCTATATTGTGATATCATTTAAAACTAAAAGCTAAAATTTACAAGTCAATGGTTAGGATTAAATTTGGGAGTTTTAACTGGTTGGACAATGAGTCGATCGCAGCTTGGACTTTCCTAACGCCGGCTTTGCTGTTTTTGGGTACTTTTTTGATTGGGCCGATCGCCTATTTATTTTACCTCAGCTTTACCAGCGGCAGCTTTACCCAGTCGGGAGTGCGTTTAATTGGTTTGAACAACTACTCGCGTCTCCTCACTAACCCGGATTTTTGGCAAATTATCCAAAACACGATCTATTTTACTACCGCCACAGTCATTCCCAGTTTAGTAATTCCTTTGGGTTTAGCAGTGTTGCTAAATCGCTCGTTTGCTTGGCGGGGCGCTCTCCGCACCGCTTATTTCGTCCCTTCGATTACCTCTTTAGTTGCGGTTGGCTTGGGTTGGCGGTGGTTGTTTCAAACCGAAGGCCCGGTGAATGATATGTTAATGGCGATCGGTCTAAATCCAATTCCGTGGCTTAGCAGCACAGTTTGGGCAATGCCAGTCATAATTTTGCTGAGTGTTTGGAAACAATTAGGCTTTAATCTGGTAGTATTTTTAGCAGGATTGCAAGCAATCCCCATAAATCGTTACGAAGCGGCAGAATTGGACGGAGCCAATGCTTGGCAACAATTTTTGTACATCACTTTACCAGGCTTGCGGCCGACTTTAATATTTGCTACGGTGACTACAGCTATTTTTACCCTGCGGAGTTTCGAGCAAGTTTACGTCATCACCGGCGGTGGCCCTTTGAACTCTACTAACTTGCTAGTTTATTATATTTACGAGCAAGCTTTTTCGCAATTTGATTTTGGTTATGCAGCCGCTGCGGCAACTTTCCTAATGGCTGTAGCTTTGATATTGGTTTATGTGCAACTAAAATTTTGGGGTGAAGATGCTTAAAACTTCAGTTTTTGCAATGTAAATTTTCGTAAATTAAGATTCTTCCGGTTCGCCCTCTCGGACTTAAGTCCTCTGAATGTGAATTTTAGTCGATCGAGACTCTTTGTCCGATGCGGAAAACATTAAAATAGCTACGTTCCTGTTTCGCATAAAACTGACATCTTGCACTATTGTCAATCAGCCTTTTATGGACGGGCAGGATGCCCATCCCACAACAAATTGAGAATGGTGCAACATTTCAGATAAAACACACTTCTGATAGAGACCCAAAATATCGGCGATTTGTTATCCTATACCTGGTATAATTTAAACTATTCAAGCTATGCCGAATTTTTTTCGCCATCGCGCCATAAAAATCTGTGTTGTGTGTCTTGCTTGCGCGTTAGCAATTGCTGTTTTACCCAGTTTTACGCCAGCTCAATCGACTGTTCAATTAGAGTTTCGTATTACTCAATTAGAAAGTCAAATTACCGAACTCAGAGGACAAATCTACAGTTTGCAGTCTCAAGGTTCTCGAGTTAACCGGTCTGAGTCTCGAAACAGTCCGAGTTCTGGGCGCGCAAATCCTAGAATGCTGTCGGGAGACCCGATGTTTGACAATTTAGCAACTTTGGCAATTGAAACTAAGCAGGATGTGCTCAAAATCAAAGAGCGGTTATCTAAGTTAGAATCTGCGAGAAATCGCTCTTGAAGTTATTAGTCAGTTGGCAGTTGGTAGGAAAGCAGTTGTCAGCAGTAATTAGTCGTTAGTCAGCAGTCATTAGTCATTAGGGAATTGTTAGCTGTTGACAGTTGACAGTTGACTGTTGACTGTTAACTACTGCTTTCGGGCCAACCACCAACTTTCCTGTCAACTGTCAAAAGGAAGAGGGAAGAAGTCAGCAGTCATTAGTTAAAAGGATGAAGTCATATTCTCCCCAACTTAAAACTCAAAACTCTCCCCCTCTCCCTCTTTCTCAGTCTCCGACGTTGAGGTCGAAAACAGCAGGGGCTGCTAACAGTCAAATTACAGAACTATTGAATGATATGGAAATAATAGCCTGCCACGAGAAAGTTGATACCTAACAGCAATAGAAACCACCCTGCGCGAAAGGTGTAAGGGAATTTGCCCGTTTTCATCACGGAGTCGGATTTTAATTGGTTCTTCGCTATCTCTGCCATAGGTAAAGCTCCTAATTCATAATGTCACTCTATTCACAAATAGCAGAGAGCGTCGCACATGAGCACACTCTTAGAGTGTTATTTTTTGTAACTAGGAGTTTCTACCCGGTTGAATTGAGATTGCTTTCAATCGCTTTCTCCGGCGTGGTATGAACTGCGGACGAGAGGCCCCGATCGCACGCGCTCAAACCCCATCTCTCGGGCGATCGACCCAAAACGGTCAAATTCGGCTGGCGTCCAGTATTTACGCACTGGGAGGTGTTCTAGAGATGGTCTCATGTATTGCCCGAGGGTGAGCCGATCGCACTTGGCATCCCGCAAATCGGCCATCGCTTCAACAATCTCGGCGGAGGTTTCCCCGTGCCCCAACATCAAACCGGATTTGGTGGGAATAGTTGGGTCAAATTGCTTGACAATCCGCAGAACGCCGATCGAGCGATCGTACTTAGCCCCCCTCCGCACCGGCCCTTGCAACCGCCGCACCGTCTCAATATTGTGGTTGTAACAAGCCGGTTTTGCCTCCACCACCGTCCGAATCCGCTCTCGCTGCAACTCATCGAGGTCGGAATTCTGTCCGCCGGGGAAGGGCGCGGGGGCATCGCCCCTACCGATTCCCCCCCAAAAATCCGGAGTCAGTACCTCAACTTCAGTATCCGGGTTCAAGAGGCGGATTTGGGCGATCGTCCTTGCAAACCAACCCGCACCGCCATCGGGCAAATCGTCCCTCGCCACCGCAGTCAGCACCGCATAGCGCAAGCCCAAAAGACTTATTGCTTCCGCCACCTTTTGCGGTTCCTCCGGATCGAGGGGCATCGGAGAATGACCTTTATCTACTTGACAAAAAGCACAAGCGCGGGTGCAAGTCGGCCCCATCAACAAAAAAGTCGCCGTTTTTTGGGCGTAGCACTCGCCCCGGTTGGGACATCTGCCCTCCTCACAAATGGTGTGAATTTGCCGCTGTTTAATAATTTTCTGGACTGGGGAAAGTTCGCTAGCTTTGCCAATTGGCCGTCGCAGCCATTCCGGAATCAGCTCGATTTCACCCCGCATTTGGGCGGCAGTTGCTTTGACAGTATGAGTTTGAGGAGTCTGGGGCGACATAAAATTCAAGGGCGATCGAGTTAATGCCTTAGATCCTATCCGAAATCAAAGTCCCTGAACTTGTAGGAATATAACCCCAAATCAAAATCGCGCGATCGTTGCAGCAAAACTATATTGCCCAGAGTTCTGGGTAGAATTCTGTTAGGGATATACTAAAGGATGCGAATCATCACTCATTACTGAAGGAGTCAGTCGTGGCTGGTCAAAAAATCTTGGTAATCGATGACAGTAAAGTCATCCGAGTTCGAGTCCGAGAGATGTTGCCCCAAGGTAACTTTGAAGTTCTAGAAGCAAAAGACGGCGAAGAGGGACTCAAACTGATCCGTCAAGCCCGCCCGAATCTAATTATGTTAGATTTCCTGCTGCCCAAAGTCAGCGGTTGGGAAGTGTATCAAAAAGTGCAAGCCCATGCCGAACTTTCCAAGATACCTTTGGTGATCATGTCGGGGCGCGAAGAAGAGGTGATGGAAAAAATTCCCAAACCCTTCGAGAAGCATTTTTTTGCATTCATCGCCAAACCCTTTGAGAAGAAGCAGCTAACCGAGGCGATCAAATCGGCAATGGTACTGGCCAAAAAGAAACCAGTGCCCGAAGCCGCAGCCGCCGCTGCACCCAGTTCCGGAGCCGGCGGTGCCGACATTCAGGCGATGATTCAGAAAATGGCGAAAATGCAAGCGGAAATTGATGCACTCAAAAAACAAATGAGTCAGGTGATTACAATCATCAAGCAGAAATTGAAATAATTATGCTGTTTTTTGAAGCCGCTTATGTAGGAGGAAACTTCTACAGCGTGAAACTTTGTCTTGAGTCTTGATGCAATTATTTGCCAAGTTGGTTGAGCGAGTGCGATCGCCTGCAGCCTGCAATAAATTTATCAAAATCAAAGCGAGACAGTCAATGAAAAGTTAAAAATCAAATCAGGGAGGAAATCAATTATTAATCTTTATTAGGATTTTTAACTGCCGCTCGTCCCCTGCTCAACTATCAACTCCTCAGTCTCATTTTTTTTGGTTAATGACTAACGACTATTCCGATTTTTTGCCTCAACTGCGTGCCTCAACTGAGCAATTATTGAAAAGATTAGACTGCTTCGATCGAGCGCAGGTATTAGCGATCGGAGATTTGACCTTGGACGAGTTTCTTACCGGACAAGTAGAGCGAATTTCCCGCGAAGCACCTGTGTTGATTTTGCGCTACGAAAATACTCGGCAACTGCCAGGAGGTGGCGCAAATGCTGTCTACAATTTGGCCAAACTGGGAGGCAAAGTCAAAGTTGCTGGTTTGGTGGGAAAAGACGACCAGGGAAAGGCTTTGTGCGGTATTTTTGAGGCTGCGGGAATTGATACGGGTGGGATTTTCATTGATTCGCAGCGTCCAACTGTCACCAAAACTCGAATTTCCGGGCACGCGCGACAGTCAGTGACTCAGCAAATTGTCCGAGTCGATCGCAAATCTGACGAGTTGCCGGATGTAGACTTGCAATTGCAATTAGCAGACTACATCGGGCAACAAATCCCGACAGTAGATGCCGTCGTTTGTTCCGACTACGGCGACGGAGTTTTGACCAATTTGGCGATCGAATCGGCAGTAGTTCCCGGCAAAACAATAGTAGACGCTCAAACAGATTTGCAGCGATATTCTGGAGCAATGCTATTTACTCCCAACTTGCCCGAAGCCGAACAAGCAGTCGGATACGCTATCAATAACCCTCAAACTTTAATGCAAGCAGGACGCGATTTGTTGAACCTAACTCAGGCTCAAAAAATCCTGATTACTCGCGGCGAAGAAGGGATGAGTTTGTTTGAAAAAGCCAAGGGCGAAGCCATCAAAAATTCACCCCCTCCAACATCCACTTGTGAAAACGGGGAATTTGCCATTCAAAGCTGGGATATTCCCCCTTTTAACAAGACTGATGTATTCGATGTAACCGGTGCTGGAGATACAGTTGTAGCAGCAATGACTTTAGCTTTATGCGTCGGTGCATCCGGTTGGGAAGCGGCAGTTTTGGGCAATTTAGCGGCTAGCATTGTCGTGCGTCAATTCGGTACTGCAACGACGACAGCAGACGAAATGAAAGAAGCTTTGAAAGCAATGAGTTTTGATTAGTTGTTAGTTGTTAGTTGTTAGTTGTTAGTTGTTAGTTGTTAGTTGTTAGTTGTTAGTTGTTATTTGTTATTTGTTATTTGTTAGTTGGCAACATTCATTAGTTAACAGCCAGCAGTTAACAGGCAACAGTTAACAGTTAACAGCCAACAGTCAACAGTCAACAGTCAACAGTCAACTGCCAACTGCCAACTGACTACTTACTCTTCTTCAAAATTTGTCCCTTGTCATCAATAGTTAAACCAGTGTTGGGAAAATCGCTATGAGTCAAACGGCGAATCAAGCCTACACTCCTAAAATCCTTATCGACAGACGGAATACCTTTGCTGTCAAGTTCGACGGGGATAATCTTACCAGAAACAAAATCCCCTTGCGGATTCATTTTTACATCCAAAATCAGAGATTGACCGAGTGCTCCCGCTGTGGACAAAGTGCGATAACCCATAAAATTGCCCAGGGAATAAGCAATCAATTTCCCCTTGTAAAGTTCCAAAGCTCTGGTAACGTGCGGGCCGTGTCCTAAAATCAAATCTGCTCCGGCATCAATCATCGTCCGCGAAAACAAAACCATATTTCCCCGGTTTTCTCCGTAAAAGAACTCGGTTTTATTTCTGACATTCTGAGCTCCGGTTCCTTCAGCTCCAGCATGAACTGATATCACTACAATATCAGCTTTTTGCTTCGCTTTTTTGACAACTTCTGCCCCTGCTTTTAGTTCCAGCAAGGAATTGTGGACTTCGCCGTAGTTGCTGAAGCCGATAAAAGCAACATTCACGCCCTTGACATTTTGATAAACAATTTGATCTCTTTTCCCAACGGCTTTCATGCCGTTGCTTTCGATGTTTTTAATCGTGTCCTTAAATCCCTGCTCGTTAAAATCGTAAGAGTGATTGTTGGCAACATTCAAAATATTAAAACCGACATTTTTGAAGATTTTGGCATAACTTGGAGGAGTCCGAAAGGCAAACAGCATTCGTCCGCCGACTCCTTTGGAACTGTAAGGGTAATCGGTCATCGTGCTTTCAAAATTGCCAAACAGAATGTCGGCTCCTTGAAGGTACGGTTTTACCGAATCAAATAAACGGTCTTTATTTGGCGGCAGTTTGTTGTAGGGAAAATTGGTGCCGGGGATGATGTCGCCAACTGCTTTGATGCTGACAGTTGCGGGGAGATTGGCGGGTTTTTGTGCGGCTGGGGAGGGCGGTTTTGGAGCTGGCTCTTGTTTGGCTGCGGGTGCTGGTGCTGGTGTCGATTCCCTGGGGGATAGCTGCACTTGGCGCACTTTGGTACCGCAGGCTTTGATGCGAGAGAGTTAGTGGTGGGGGTGCTTGAGGTTTTGTAAAATTGAGAACGGAAAACAAAGCCGGATATCGGCACGAGAATCAGACTTAGAGTAC
>NZ_JADEWV010000302.1:0-2500 GCF_015207455.1 Microcoleus sp. LEGE 07076 | reverse complement strand
TCGCCTCTGTGTGCCTAGGTATCCACCGTTAGCCCTTTGTAACTTGACCACTTTTTTGATGGTGGTATCTAGTAAGATATTCCGATTTCTCGGATGACTTACCTGCTTGATGATGACTTAATTTCTATGCAGTTTTCAAGATTCTGACTAGAGTTCTAGACTCCAGCATTCTGACGAGTTTTTTGACTACTGGTCTAGGTGCTGATTTCTATTTCTTTAGTTGCTGATAGTTATTTGTTAATGAGAGTGGAGGTAAGCGGACTCGAACCGCTGACTTCCTGCGTGCAAGGCAGGCGCTCTACCAACTGAGCTATACCCCCACTAAGCAAGTTTTGAGCTTTCGTTTCTTGACTCTTGGATTCATCCTTCTTTAATAGATGCTTCAGGAATCATTACTGAAAATTCATTACTTTTTTCCAGGTGGGCCATCCTGGATTTGAACCAGGGACCTCACCCTTATCAGGGGTGCGCTCTAACCAACTGAGCTAATAGCCCATTTCCCGAACCCGTTAATAGTTTGAAAGCTTTGACATCTATTTCTCGAACGACCAGGGATAACTGATGAGTGACCTATATCTTAGGTTCAGTCAACTCTCAGATGGTCTCCCTAAAAGGAGGTGATCCAGCCACACCTTCCGGTACGGCTACCTTGTTACGACTTCACCCCAGTCATCAGCCCTGCCTTCGGCATCCTCCTCCTTTACAGGTTAGAGTAATGACTTCGGGCGTGGCCAACTTCCATGGTGTGACGGGCGGTGTGTACAAGGCCCGGGAACGGATTCACCGCAGTATGCTGACCTGCGATTACTAGCGATTCCGCCTTCATGCAGGCGAGTTGCAGCCTGCAATCTGAACTGAGGCAGGGTTTACGGGATTAGCTCGCCCTCGCGGGTTGGCTGCCCTCTGTCCCTACCATTGTAGTACGTGTGTAGCCCAGGACGTAAGGGGCATGCTGACTTGACGTCATCCCCACCTTCCTCCGGTTTGTCACCGGCAGTCTGTTTAGAGTGCCCAACTTAATGATGGCAACTAAACACGAGGGTTGCGCTCGTTGCGGGACTTAACCCAACATCTCACGACACGAGCTGACGACAGCCATGCACCACCTGTGTTCGCGCTCCCGAAGGCACTCTTCTGTTTCCAGAAGATTCGCGACATGTCAAGTCCTGGTAAGGTTCTTCGCGTTGCATCGAATTAAACCACATACTCCACCGCTTGTGCGGGCCCCCGTCAATTCCTTTGAGTTTCACACTTGCGTGCGTACTCCCCAGGCGGGATACTTAACGCGTTAGCTACGGCACTGTCCGGGTCGATACAGACAACACCTAGTATCCATCGTTTACGGCTAGGACTACTGGGGTATCTAATCCCATTCGCTCCCCTAGCTTTCGTCCCTGAGTGTCAGTTATGGTCCAGCAGAGCGCCTTCGCCACCGATGTTCTTCCTGATCTCTACGCATTTCACCGCTACACCAGGAATTCCCTCTGCCCCTACCATACTCTAGCTGTTCAGTTTCCACTGCCTTTCCGAGGTTGAGCCCCGGTCTTTGACAGCAGACTTGAACTGCCACCTGCGGACGCTTTACGCCCAATCATTCCGGATAACGCTTGCATCCTCCGTCTTACCGCGGCTGCTGGCACGGAGTTAGCCGATGCTGATTCCTCTGGTACCGTCAGGCTGCTTTCACAACTTTCTTCCCAGAGAAAAGGGGTTTACAACCCAAGAGCCTTCTTCCCCCACGCGGTCTTGCTCCGTCAGGCTTTCGCCCATTGCGGAAAATTCCCCACTGCTGCCTCCCGTAGGAGTCTGGGCCGTGTCTCAGTCCCAGTGTGGCTGATCGTCCTCTCAGACCAGCTACCGATCGTCGCCTTGGTGGGCTTTTACCCCTCCAACTAGCTAATCGGACGCGAGCTCTTCTTCAGGCTATAAATATTTGCCCTTTCGGTACATCGGGGGTTAGCAGTCGTTTCCAACTGTTGTCTCCGTCCTGAAGGTAGATTCTCACGCGTTACTCACCCGTCCGCCACTAAGTATTGCTACTCCGTTCGACTTGCATGTGTTAAGCAGACCGCCAGCGTTCATCCTGAGCCAGGATCAAACTCTCCGTGTTGTTGAGTTTTTTGGCTACTGTCAAGTTCTTGCCTCTCGGGTTTCACATTTCTGCTTGACTCGTTTGGTTTTTCCTTGACTTTTTTCTCGTTGTTTGTGATATTAAGTATCAGCTCTCGCTTTTTACTCTCTATCTTGATTTTTTTGACGAGGTTAATAGTGCTTTAAGCTTTCAAACTATTCTTTTTTCTAGGTTCAGTTCTTTGCCTTCTGTCGCTTTCTGGAATCGCGGTGTGAACCGCTTTCTTTCTGGCGCTTTATTAATATACTTATTTCGCCAAGGGTTGTCAAGCGTTTTGCGAAAATATTTTGGGATTTTTGGGTGATGCCCGCAGAGCAAGGGTTGTGATTGTTGAGTCTGCCTGTTAACTCCGATCGCCCTCTCTGGTTT
>NZ_JADEWV010000301.1 GCF_015207455.1 Microcoleus sp. LEGE 07076 | reverse complement strand
GCCCAAAAATGTGCTTGCGGTTTCATCCGCCACCACCCCCACAAAGCCGCCTCCATGATCGTAAAAGGTCGATCGGCACTGTAGCGATTAAAACGTTTACCCAAACCCTTGACAACAATAGCTTGACGCATTATAACTCCTCCACAAAACGATCGCTTTGCCGTCTGAAAATCCCCAGTCCGAGCGGCAACAGAACTGCTACAATAAAACTGACAGTTAATAATGATTGCCAGTCGGGCTGCGTACCTTTCAAAAGTATGGCGCGGTAGGCTTCAATCAGTGACACCATCGGATTAAACTGATAGAAAGGCAGAAAGTCTTTCGGTATACTGTCGAGGTTGTAGAAAATTGGAGTCAGATAAAAAAGCATCTGCAAAACTACGCCCAAAGTGTGCTGAGTGTCGCGAAAAGTAACATTAATGGCGGCGAGGGGATAAGCTAAACTCACGGTCAAAAAGAATTGAATTAACATCAAAAACGGCATATACAGCAGCACCGAATTCGGCTTAATTCCATCAATTGCCAGAAAGATAATTAGTACCGGTAGCGCCAGCAAAAAGTGAATTAATCCAGTAGTGGTTGTCACCACAGGCAAAATCGCGATCGGAAAATTTGGCTGTCTAATTAAAGCCCGGTTGCTAGTAATTAGTCCCGTTGATTGGAAGAGCGCTGTCTGAGTCCAATTCCAAATTAATAAACCGCTAAAAGCAAAGGAAGAAAACTGCGGAACATTCACCGGAATTACTGTTTTAAACACAAATGAAAATACCGCCAACTGTAACAGCGGATTGATCAAAGTCCAAGCAATCCCCAGGGTTGATCGCTTGTAAAGTAGTTTCATGTCGCGATCGACCAACTCCCGCAGCAAATCGAACAAATGAGAGATTTTGCGCCCGTAAACCAGCCTTTGAGAACTTCTCACCGCACACCCCCGGCGACTTGCTGCGCTTGGGGCGGAGGCTGCACTTGAGGTTCTAGCTCAGCTAACTGCTGTGCCTGCAACTGCGCTTTTCTGTAAGCAAAAAAACTGTCTAAAGCTCCCAGCAACTCGCTGACTACCAACTGGCGCGGGAGCAAACCCGGAGCCTTCAAGCGGCGCACCAGCCACCAACCGAACCAATTAAACATCGCAAATTTCAAAATTTCCAGACGCGGCACAGTGCGGTTGCGATCGCACGTCAGCAAATAAGCCCCAAAACCGCGCCCGTTATCCTGCAACTGCTTGCTCAAAGCCTTGTCGCTGCGCCGGTGCAAGTGCCACACAAAAGCACTCGGCTCGTAAACAGTCGCGTATCCCTTCGCCAGAATCCGATGAAACATCTCAATATCTCCACCACCGCGAGTCGCAGTACCCACATCGAGAGCAACGTCAAAATTACCAACTTCCGCGAAAACTTGCCGCCGGAAAGCCATATTCGCGCCCACGCCGTATTTGCTCGCCCACAGCAACTCCTGCACAGAAAGCTCGCTACCGTAGAATTTGCGGGTGTCGAGGTATTGCAGCATTCCGCCGTAGATCAGTTCAAATTGCTGTTGCGCCACGGTTTCCAGTTCGGCGGCAGCCACTAAACCGCTCACTGCCATAATTTCCTCTTCTGCAAAACCCTCAGCAATACCCCGCAGCCAACCGCGATCGGGCCGCACGTCATCGTCAGTAAAAGCAATAATCTCGTGCCGCGCTTCAACGATCCCGCGATTGCGCGCCCAGTCCAATCCTGGCCGTTCTTCCTTGACGTAGCGTACAGGTAATCGCGCGACCAATTCAGCGGTGCTGTTGTTTGCCGGAGCGTTGTCTATAACGATAATTTCGCGGTCGGGATAGTCGAGTGCCAGCAAAGCTTCCAAAGCGCCTTTGAGCAAATCTGTACGATCGCGCGTGCAGATGACAACACTAATCGGCGGCAAGTGGCGATCCGCCACTGGTTCAGAAACAGCGCCGAACTGCTCTCTTAAAGTCGATCGCACCAACTCTTTGCCTAACTGATCCACAATTGTTTGTCGCACTCGATCGGCGGAAATTGTTTGTTCCCAGGGATTGTTACTAACATAAGCCCAGCCGCGAGGCCGTCCCCGGTAACGAACTAAAATCCGAACTCCTTCGTATTCTTCGAGTTGCCGAATCGGATTAATCTCTTCGGTAAACTCAATTTCCATCACTTTTATTGCCATAACTTGCTCCAGAAATTTTTGCAGCGGGAACTAGATAAAAAGTTTTGACTTTTGACTTTTAAGTTGGGAGTTGCAATCAAAGCAATTTCCCAACTTTTGAGGTTTGAGTTCTTGGTTTAAATTCCCCTACTCAAGTATATGGCTACGAAAAAATAATATTTGGTAGGGGCTGGTTTAGCTAAGGATTTCCAGATAATTAGCGAGAAGATGAATGCACTCACCAGCTCGATCGATGCAATGTTTATTCGCACCTACCTACTCAGTCATTAATTGCTAACTCGTAACTTTCAAAAGCAACTTTTGGCTTTTCCTCGATCGTTTCAGCAGGGCGGGGCATACCGTTAACCCCGATCGCCCGAGCCAGGGGTTCGGCCAAGTGAAGCGCCAGAATCGAGCGCAAGTGAGCGCCCCGCAGCGGTTCCATCCCCGCTTGCGGAAAAATGTGGCCGATTGTCAGTTGGTCGTAATATAGGTAAACCCCAGCCGGTCGTTCCGCGTCCAGCAGGTTTTCTGCTGCTTCCCAACCTTGGTACAAATCGATGTTAATTTCATGTCCGCCCAAATCAGCACGGGCCGGGCCTCCTTGCATAAAACTAGAAATTGCCGATCGACTTTTGAGCTCATCAATCACACCCCGCAAATACCAATAACCGCGCAACTTTGCCCGCAACCACCGCCAAGTTCCCCGCATTCCCAAGCTTTCGAGCAAATCCAGGGATTTCCTGACTCCCACAGCCAGCCAATCCACAACCGCCGGCCACAAAAACGCCACCGCCACCAAAATCTTGTCTATCCAAGAATAAGGAGTTTCGTAGTCTTTTATGTGCAGCATCGGTCTGAGTTCCGGGTGTCGCTGACCGATCAAAACATCCGAGCGCCCTTCCTGACGAGAGCGGCGAAAAGAGCGATCGAGATTGTTAGTTTCGTGTTCGTAATGATAGCCCACTGCGCCCGCAGCCAGAACAAAAGATACATCAGCTTTCAGCAACCGCAGCCCAAACTCGTAATCTTCCCCGCCGCAGTTCCCAAAAGCCGAATCGAAGCCACCCTGACGAGCAAACAAATCTGCATCCAGAGAAAGGTTGCCGCTGAGCAAATCTTGATAAGTAAATCGGTGATCCGAGCGGCTCATCTGATAAAACTTGTCTTCCCACCACGAGCGCACTTCCACGTCAAAAAATCTAGTTCCTCCCTGCAACTTTGGCGGATAGGGGCCCATGACAGCGCAGCCCGGACGCTCATAATGAGCGCGCACGTGGCTTTCCACCAGCAGTGGCATTGCTTCAATGTCATCATCTAGAAATAACAGCAATTCTCCCGTAGCAGCCGCTGCTCCGGTGTTGCGGGCGATGGAAGCACTCCGGCAATTTACTTCGATCGCCTGCAATTTAAACGGAGCTTTGTAGTCTTGTAACATTGCCAAAGTATCGTCAATGCAGCTATCTGCGACTACCGTAACTTCCATCAGGTCGATCGGATAAGTCTGCGAGTGCAAAGCATCAAGAGCTCGCCGCAGCGAAGAACTTCGGTTGTGGCTGGGAATAATTATGCTAACAGTTGGATTTTCTCTATTCATATTAGATTGGTAATTGGTAATTGGTAATTGGTCTTGGGTCTTTTGTCTTTTGTCTTTTGTCTTTGGGAATTTATAATTGGTGATTATATTTTCAAACACTCTTACTTCTTCCCTGTACCCTCCATATCCATTAAATCCCTTAAATCCATTACACAATCCGTTGTCTTGCTTCCCTATTCCTCCTAACTAATGACTAATGACTAATCCAAAAAACTTAGAACCTTAGTTTAATTTTCCAGATTCATTTGTGGAGTAAATCTCAAATCTCCAATCTCAAATTAATTAACTTCCCCTTTAACTTCCTGCAACCGCTTGCGAGAATAAAAATAAGCCATCGGCCCGCTCATGCATCCCCGCAGTTGAGCTAAAAGTAAATCACTAGGAATACAGCCCGGTTGCTTTCGCACTGAAGCAAATAATTCAGGAATTTGCTTATACCGCAGCCATCCCCAAGCTAATAGAGGCACACTAAATTCTCTGTTGATTACAAACATCTGCGTCCAGAAAGCATAGATTCCGATTCCGTAGCCTTGGAGCGTTTTTTGCAATTCTTCCCAAGTGCGCCGGTGGCGGTGCCAACTCAAGGCCCTCGGTTCGTAGACGATGCGGTAGCCCGATCGCAAAATGCGCGCAAACTGTTCGCAGTCTGAACCGCCGACAGTGGGGGTTCCCGCCCCTAAAGCCTCATCAAACAAGCCGATACAGTCGATCAAACTTTTCCGCAAAGCCATACTCGCCGAAACCCCCACTGGACCTACAATCAGCGGATTCCAGTACGCCCCGTCAAAAACTCGGCGCTCGAAGCCCCGCCCGTGGGGGCTATAGCGCTCGAACCATTCTTGCGCTTCGGTTTCCAGTTCCAAGGGCATCACCAACCCAGTGACACACATAACTCGCGGATCGCTAAAATTCCACAACAGTGATCGCAGCCAGTTCGGATCAGGCACTGCATCGTCATCTGTAAACGCTACGAATTCGTGTTTAGCTTCGCGTAAACCGGCGTTGCGCGCGGCGCTCTCGCCCGCTAAGTCTTCGCGCACATAGCGGACTTTTGGGTAATTTTTAACCAGTTCCTTGGTAGCCTCCGTGGCCGGACAATTGTCAATTACCAGGTATTCCTGACCGTCGTCGGGCATCAGCATCAGCGCGTCGAGACAGCGCCGCAAATCTTCCGGTCGATCGCGCGTGCAAACCGCTACTGTGGCGATCGGCATTGCCTCCACCGGCCCCCGCTCATCCCATTCCAGGGCATCATAGAGCCAATTTTTGCGAAGATTATCCCCCGTAGCGTTCATCAGTATTTCCCGCAATTCCTCACCGTCAATGCGACCTCCGACTACAGTAACAGTCGCTTGACCGATCGGCTTTCCGTGCAGTCTAATTAAAACCAGGGCTTTGCTGTAACGTTCCTCAACCGCAATTTCTGGCGGCAGTTTGGAGATTTCCAGGTCAAGAATAGCTGTTGCCATGAGTTATGATATTCTAGATTTTTGATTTGATATTTTAGATTCCGAAAAACTCACAGATACTCAGTATTTTAGCGGATGTATTTTAGCCTTCATTGTTGTAGCGCATAGCAACTTATCAATGGCATACTTGCCGCTCGCCGCTCGCGAATCAAACATAAAGCCTCATTTTTGTGATTGCTGTTATTTATTTTTACTTTCAATGACCCACTAATGTCAAGCTTTTTTCAGACTTAATTTTTACCGCCTAAAAACACCGCCTGGTCGGCTGGTGTCAATTGCAGGTGTTATTGGCGCTCGGCAAGCCACCAAGCCTCGCTATTCACGCCCCATCAAAAAACCCGATATTTTGAGAAAACCGGGTTGGAGCCAATAACCTCGCTTGTGGCTGGGAATAATTACAC
>NZ_JADEWV010000300.1 GCF_015207455.1 Microcoleus sp. LEGE 07076 | reverse complement strand
GGCTGCGGGGTGTGGAGGAATGGAAAGAGGTGTTTAATGAAGCTTTGGAAAAGAGTCGTTACGGGGAATGCGAGTCGCTGCTGGGAGTTAGAGATGAGTTGTGGATTAAAAGTGATTCTTGGCTGGGCAAAATTTCGCGATCGGAGGGAGATTACTATGCTCGGTTGGCTCGACACGCAGAGGCAAAAAAGGAATATTTAGAGGCAGTTGCAGCTTACGATAGCGAACTCATTATAACTCCCGAGAATGAAGCTACGCTCAACAACAAAAGCTTAGCGCTGCGATGTCTGGGTAATTTACAAGCAGAAATAAGTGAATTTGAAGCTGCAAAACTTTCTTACTCAGAGGCGATATCTACCTGCACTAGAGCTTTACAAATTGCACCGGATCATATCTCTTGTCTCAACAACAAAGGGATTGCGCTGCTATGTATGGGTGACTTACAAACACGGCTATATGAGTTTGACGCTGCCAAATTATCTTACTCTGAGGCAATCGCTTCCTGTAATTCTGCTCAACGAATCGCACCGGATTATATCTATGTTCTAAACAGCAAAGGGTTGGCGCTGATAGGACTGGGGAAATTACAAGTAAATCTAAGTGAATTTGAGACTGCCCAACTATCTTACTCTGAGGCTATCTTTGCCTTCACTTCTGCTTTGCAGCTTGCACAAAATGATAATTATGCTCTCAATAACAAAGGAATTGGGCTGCGACATCTGGGTGATTTACAGGCACGGGTAAGTGAATTTGAGACGGCAAAAATTTCTTACTTTGATGCGATCGCAGCTTACAATTCTGCTTTACAAATTGCACCGGGTTCTATCTCTGCTTTCAAAAACAAAGGGCTTGCGCTACAAAGTTTGGGTAATTTACAATTAAAACTAAGTGAATTTGAGTCGGCAAAGCTATCTTACTCAGAGGCGATCTTTGCTTATAATTCTGCTTTAGTTATTGCACCGGATGATGTCGGTGCTTTCACCAACAAAGGGATTGCGCTGCGAGGTCTGGGTTATTTGCAAGCACGGCTAAGTGAATTTGAGGCTGCAAAACTCTCTTACTCTGAGGCGATCGCAGCCTACAATAAAGCTTTACTTATTGCACCAGATTCTAATTATACTCTCAAGAGCAAAGGAATTACACTGAAAAGTATGGGTGATTTGCAAGAAAAATTATCTGAGAGACAGGAAGCACTCAAGAATTGGCAAGAGGCACTGGAAATGTTTAATCGAGCTTTAGCTATTACTCCTAATGATGATTCAATTCGCGATAGGCGTGATTCGTTGCAAGAATCTCTCGATAATTTGGGTGAGGATACTGTCAGCGGTTAGCCCGATGGGAAGTAGAAACCGGGTTTTTGGTCACATCTTTGCATCACAACCAAAAATTGTCGAAAAAACCCGGTTTCTGGGCCACGGGTGCGATCGAAGAAACCGGGTTTTTGGCCGTATCTGTGCATCACAACCAAAAATTGTCGAAAAAACCCGGTTTCTGGGCCACGGGTGCGATCGAAGAAACCGGGTTTTTGGCCGTATCTGTGCATCACAACCAAAAATTGTCGAAAAAACCCGGTTTCTGGGCCACGGGTGCGATCGAAGAAACCGGGTTTTTGGCCACATCTGTGCATCACAACCAAAAATTGTCGAAAAAACCCGGTTTCTGGGCCACGGGTGCGATCGAAGAAACCGGGTTTTTGCCCGAATCTACGAATCACAACCAAGAATTATCGAAAAAACCCGGTTTCTGGCCCCACAAGTCAGCCCTAAGACTTGATACCTGACGGCGCATATGTCTTGCTCTTCTCCGATTCCAGGTATTGCTTGTAAGCCACCTCATCGCCACCAAAAGAATCGATCGATACCTGTCGTTTCGGCATCGATTTCAGAGGAGCATCAATCGGGCTATACCGACAGTAACACATCACAATTACGTCATAGTCGCTCATCGGAGTTGGAATATCAGGCGTGTATGTTTGTACCCGCACAACCTCCCAATCACTCACCCGATAATGAGTATTGTGTGCGTGTTCATTTGGATCGTGTTCTGACTCCACCCGCACAAATTCTACAGGGCGATATCCCGGTTCAGGAATCGGTTCCTGAGAAGAATCCCAGTTTTCTGCAATAATAAAAGTGAGAGCTTGACTGTGTTGAAGTTTTCTTTGTCTCCAGCCTTCATCTTCACCTGACTCAGCCTGAAAAACAATGTATTTTTGCATCACTCTTCCTCCTTTTCTTCCAGATAGTTGGGAAATTCTGTTTTCCCTTTGAACACGCAATCAACTTCAAATCCGACCAAAGAAACCGGGTTTTTAGCCGAATCTACGCATCAAAACGAAGAATTCTCGTAAAAACCCGGTTTCTGGCCACCCGCGCGTCAGGCCTCAAAGAAACCGGGTTTTTGCCCGAATCTACGCATCAAAACGAAGAATTCTCGTAAAAATCCGGTTTCTGGCCACCCATGCGTAAGCCCTAACAAGGATTTAACCTTGCAGCTTACCGCCCAGATTTTCTCGACGATTTATCATCAGCCAGCTTTCGACGAATCAGCACGCTCATCACTTGCTTCGGATTCGCCGCCGGCTGTAGGGGACTCCAATCGCCCACTTCTGCAAATCCCAGCCGGTACAAAGTGAGTATGGTTTCCCTGACACCCTTGGGCGAACCTGTCACCGTTACACACACAATTTCCTGTTCCGATGCTGCTGCTGGTTCGTTATTTGAGCCGAGGGATGCGCTAACGGATTTGTCATCGTCGGGCACGAATTCTTCAGTCATATTCTGTTCTCCTGGTTTTGGGTTTTCTAGAAAAACCCAAAAACCCAGCCACCCCGCACAGCAACGCAAAGCAAGGTGGCTACAGAGAGTGTTAAGATTCTCGGAGCCTCCAGACTGCTTGTCCCAGTTTGGCGGTGAGCTGTCCATTGCTGCGCTAACAGCTTTGGGCAGCGTAACTAGATTTTTGGGCGGCGCGGGCTGCCTCCTCTACAAGCAGGCAACCTCTCGCTTCAAAGCGTAGCCGCAAATGGGGGCCGCCGTCAATCTATTTTGGATTTTTGATTTGGGATCTTAGATTTTGGATTTACTCGTTACCAGCGTCATCGGCTGAAAATCAGTTAGTTGGGCCGAAATGCTAAATTAAAAGTAATGTTGCTCTAGTACAACCATGTCCAAACGACTCACCATTGCCCAAGCACAGCAGCAGCGTCCAAACCTACCCCAAGAACTCATCAATGAGCCTATCATCATCACTCAAGATGGAGTTCCCGTTATGGCTGCAATGAGCTACACGCATTTGACTGAACTGTTAGAAACCTTAGATATTCTCACCGATACAGAATTTGTTGCCAAATTGCGCCAAAGCATCACCCAAGATGTAGTAGACGGCGGTTTCAACCGCCCGGTCTTATCGGGGTTTCCCTACTCCGCGCTAACAGCCAAACCCGAAACCACAGGGGCGATCGCATTTAATTTCAAAACAGGGTGTTCCCCTTCCACCTGCTGACAATTCCACTCGTTTCTAAACAGCAAAACCGGCCTTCCCCAACTATCTTTCACCGTCACCGTATTAAACAACCGCCCGACTTTTGCCAGCGCATCCCAGCCGCCGTCAACCCAACGAGCTACACTGTAAGGCAACATATCGATCGTGGTTTCGACATTGTATTCCGACTGCATTCTGAACTGCACTACCTCAAATTGCAACTGTCCGACAGCAGCCAAAATTGGTTCGCGTTTCGACTCGTCAGCCGAATACATAATTTGTACTGCGCCTTCTTCCTGCAACTCCGAAACGCCTTTGCGGAACTGCTTAAATTTAGAAGGATTGGGATTTCTCAAAAAAGCAAAAAGTTCCGGCGAAAAACAGGGAATCCCTTCGTATTCGAGTTTTTGGCCGGTGTAAATAGTATCGCCGATCGCAAAAACCCCCGGATTGTTCAAACCGATCACATCGCCTGGATACGCAACTTCGATCGACTCCCGATCCTGAGCAAATAACTTTTGAGGTCTTGACAAACGCACCGTTTTACCAGTCCGAGCGTGAGTCACGTTCATGTCCTTTTCAAACTTGCCCGTACAAACCCGAATAAACGCCACGCGATCGCGGTGTCTGGGGTCCATATTCGCTTGCAGTTTAAACACAAACCCCGTAAAATCTTCGTAAGTTGGCGGAAGTTCTCCGGCGCTGCTCTTGCGGGCGATCGGCTTCATCCCGTAATCTAAAAACGCATCCAAAAACAGCTCAACCCCAAAATTGCTCATAGCGCTGCCGAAGAAAACCGGAGTCATTTTCCCCGCCCTAACCGAGTCTAAATCCAGTTCAGTTCCCAACTCATCAAGCAGTTCCAAATCATCTTTAAATTGATAGTAAAGTTCCGGTTCCAAAAGTTCTTCAATTCGCGGATCTCCCAATTCGATAGCCGTATCAATCGCAGCGCGAGAACCGTGTTGACTCCGCTCAAATAAGTGAATTTTACGCTGACGGCGGTCAAAAACACCTTTAAAGCGATCGCCAGTACCGATCGGCCAATTCACCGGATAAGTCTGCAACCCCAATTCCTTTTCAATTTCGTCCAACAAATCCAAAGGATCTCTGCTAGGGCGATCCAGCTTATTAAAGAAAGTAAAAATAGGCAAACTACGCAATTTACAAACTTCAAATAACTTCCGAGTTTGCGGTTCCAAACCCTTAGCAGCATCCTCCAGCATCACCGCATTATCAGCCGCCGCCAAAGTTCGATAAGTATCTTCGCTAAAATCTTGGTGTCCCGGAGTATCGAGCAGATTAATGTGATATTTTTTATACTCAAACTGCAAAACAGTAGAAGTAATCGAAATTCCCCGCTGCTGTTCCATCGCCATCCAGTCAGAAGTAGCGTGTCGCTGAGCCCGCCGCGCTTTCACAGAACCTGCTTCGTGAATTGCACCTCCGTAAAGCAGCAGCTTTTCTGTCAAAGTAGTTTTCCCCGCGTCTGGGTGCGAGATAATCGCAAAGTTGCGCCGGCGTTCAACGGCAGTTAGCAGTTCAGTTTCGAGTTCAGTTGTCATCACAAAGTAAGTAGGGGAATCATCACCCGATCGCCATTATAGCCTGTGCTAGAGTTGCTATTGAAGGTAAAATTATCACTAAAGTCAAGGAATAAAAGTCATATGTACGACTCCGACAAGCGGAAGCTGCTATCACTGGTGTGCCACGGGGCGATTTTTTTCAGCACCTTACTATTCTCGATCGGAGCGCCGATCGCAGTATTGTTAGTCTCTGATGACCCCGTTGTCAAAGAAAACGCCACAGAAGCGATCAATTTTCACCTGAATGTATGGGCGTACAGCGCTGCGATTGTAGCGTTAACTGTGGTGACTTTCGGGCTTGCCGGCTTTATCCTAGTTCCTCTAGGTTATCTGCTGCACTGGGGACTAACAATAATGGCGATCCTCCACGTTTTGCAAACTCCTAGCCAACCTTACCGCTATCCTTTTATTTTCCGAATAGTTTAGACAGCAAATCGCGCTTCACCATCGATTTAAATAACCCGGTTTTTTTCAGAAACCGGGTTTTTAATTGTTTGATAATTCACGTAAACATTATGCAGGTTCGTAGTGAGGACTAAAGTCCAATGG
>NZ_JADEWV010000299.1 GCF_015207455.1 Microcoleus sp. LEGE 07076 | reverse complement strand
GTGCTAAGGCTGGCGCTGCCATCGGCACCCACCCTCCCAACATAAAAATCCCAAAGCCACAACCGCCGCACACCAACAGCAGTGCTCCAAGTGTCCCCACCAACTTCGCTGGGTGAGCCATCCGCGATGCTACGGTTGCTCCCACAATTGACCATCCCGAAATCCATAGAATTTCTGCCCATTCCGGCCAAAACCAAAACATCGGTTTGTTGTCTAAAACAGCACTCAAAATTTGGCTGACTACTTGTCCGTGTGCCACAATACCGGGCATGAATTGCTTGTTTTGCCGCCGCCCGCTGTAAGGAGTATAAAAGAAATCTTTAACTGTTTCTGTGGTGTAGCCGATCAATACTATTTTATCTTTAACTAAATTAGGGTCAACTTTCCCTTCTAAAACATCCGTAATTCTGACTTGGTTGGCGAGTTGCCGGGAACGATAGTTAATTAATATTTGATATCCCCTGACATCGGCATTGCTGTATCCTCCGTCATTGCTTTCTAGTTGTTTTAATTGAGTTTTTCCCAGCCATAAAGATTGATCGGGTGCCAGTTGAGGATAAATTTTTTGTGTTTGCAGGTAGTGGAGTGCTAGCTGGAGGTTGAAGGAAGCTAAAACTTGAGAATTGTCATTGCAAAGATGTTTTTCTACCGGGGAGTTGCCCTCAATTTTCGGCGGTTTCATAAATAATAAAGCCCTGCGGAGTATGCCGCCCGGATCGACTCCAAAATCTGCAAATCCTACCCGGTTTTCTGGTATTCCCGGCGGAGGCGGAGAACCAGGACTGTCTGGATTCCCATCGGTGACTAAGCATACTCCGATTATGCGATCGCTCTTTTGTAAAACTTTCGTTAGTTCCTCGCGCCCGTCTCCTAAAGGTACGTCTCGCAGTACATCTAAACCGATGACTGCCGGCTGCATTTTTTCGAGTTTTTGTAAAATTTCAGCTATTTTGCGATCGGATATCGGCCACTGTTTCAGTTTCTGAATATCTGCTTCGGTAATTCCCACAACTAGCAAGTGCGGGTCTGGTTTTGCGTCGGGACGCATCCTCAACATTTGGTCGTAAGCGCTTAATTCTAGTGGTTCGAGTATTCCTAGCTGTCTGGCCCCCATCAAGGATATTGTTACTGCCACGCTGGCAATTAATACAGACTTAGCCAATAAGAGTGATGGTTTATACAGTTGACTCAATTGAGCCGCTGCCGATCGAATTTTATGAGATATTTTATTCATTTATTTCAGCATAAAAGTTGGAGTCGTTTCACCGAACAACATTTGTTTTGCTTGCAGCCACCTGCAGCGCATACTTCCTCCATCTTAAAAAATCCGGAAACTCCGACCGCTTTGTAACAAAATTTTACATTTCGTGGCGAGAGAATGTGTATGCAATGATACTCGCGACCTCAACAGCAGGAGTTTGGGGACGGATAATCGACTTGCCGATCGAATTAATTAATGTTATGGATGATATGTCAAGGTTAAAATATAGCCGAGTCTCAGGTTTCTGGAGGTACACTCCCTTAATCGGGAATCGGGAATTGGGAATTGGGAATTGGGAATCGGGAATCGGGAATCGGGAATCGGGAATGGGCTCGGCGGAGGGTAGAAATCTCCTCGCTGGTAGCTAACCCTCACTCAAATTACCAATCCTGCAATTACCTATTACCTATTACCAATCCTGCAATTACCGATTACCAATTCCCAATTCCCGCTAGAAGAAGTGCACCTCATGTTACACAGAACCGCTATAGTGTATCTGCGCCCTGGAGCAACCGCTCAAAAATATTTGTCGCCATCAGCGAATACCTGTGCTTGCAATATTATAATGAAAGGTAAAAAAAAATGAAAAGTTTTCTACGTCTAGCTACACTGGCGATCGGCTTAGGCGCGATCGCAGCTACCGTCCCCAGTTCACTTGCGGGAGTGCGGACACAATCTCGACCGATAGTGCTGAGTCAGAATGTTAATTTCAAGCCCCCCGATGTCACAGCCCCCGGCAGCAGACAAGGAGGAACGCATCGCGGCAGCAAGCTTTGTCCTGCGGGTTTATCTATTACTCCTTTAGTGCCTCCAACTAATATCGGTTTAACTCTCACACAGTCTCCCACAATTTTTGCTTATGTTCCTCAAACCTCAGCAGCAATAGAGTTTACAGTGCTCACCGACAACGAGGAAAAAGTAGTCTACGAAAAAACATTGAAACTTGACAAATCCGGGATTATTGGAGTTAACGTTCCTGCTAGCAGCGACAAGAGCAAATCCCTGGAAGTTGGCAAGCGATACGTATGGTCGTTTTCAATGGTTTGCGATCCTGATGACCGATCGGCAGATTTAGTTGTTAAAGGGTTCGTGCAGCGCATAGAACCCCTGGCAACTCTCAAAAGCGATTTGGTAAATCCCGACCCGATGACCAGGCTCGACGTTTACGCTAAAAATGGGATTTGGTACGAAACTCTCGCTACCTTAGCCCAAATGCGGCGGCAGACACCAGGAGATGCGAAGCTCAATGCCAAGTGGACGCAATTGTTGCAGTCCCAAGGACTCGAATCAGTGGCAGCTAAACCGCTGGTTGGGCCTCTTTAAAGCTCGCTATTTAGGGAATTTGTCTCTATCTGTCGGTGGCGACGTGAAAATTGACTTTCTGTGGTCGATCGCGCCTGGAGTTTTCACTCCGGGTGCGAGGGTGCGAGGGGGAGAGGGGGAGAGGATTTTTGCTCGATCGTCGAAATCTACAATGTTTATTTCCACAACAGCTTAACAAACCTCTAGCACTAACCCACAAATTATCTAGAAATACATCTGCGTGAATCTCCGTTAATCTGTCTTAAATCTGCGGTAGACCGACTCATCGAAAGCTGGTGCTACGCAACCTTTTAAAAAGCGACATTTCCCCTACTAATCACTGCCAAATGATTGCACCATCAATCCCAAATCTAAAATCTACACATTTCAAATCGATTGACTGATGACTAATAACTTTCCTACAATTCTAGCTCTTGATTTTGACGGTGTGATTTGTGACGGACTAATCGAATATTTCCAAACAGCTTGGCGCAGCTACTGTCAAATCTGGAAACCAGCCGAAACAGTCCCCGATCCAGATTTAGCCTTGAGTTTCTACCGAGTGCGGCCCGCCATCGAAACCGGTTGGGAAATGCCCCTGCTGATCCGCGCGCTGCTGACAGGAATTACCCCAGAGCAAATTTTGCTGGAATGGCCCAATATTGTCCCGCAGTTATTAACCGAAAATAATTTAAAACCCCAGTCTGTGGGCGCTATGTTAGACGGAATGCGCGATCATTGGATTGCTGAGGATTTAGCTGGGTGGCTGTCTTTGCACCGCTTTTATCCCGGAGTAGCCGATCGCCTGCACTCGTTGCAAGAGAGTTCGGTCAAAGTGGCGATCGTCACTACCAAGGAAGGCCGTTTTGTGCGGGAACTTTTGCAGCTAGCAGGCGTACAAATGCCGTCCGAGTTGATTTTTGGCAAGGAATACAACAAGCCGAAACACCAAATTTTGCGAGAATTTTTAGCTGCTTCTGGCAAAGATGCGACTATTTGGTTTGTGGAAGACCGGTTAAAAACTTTGCTGTCGGTGAAGCAGCAGCCGGATTTATCTATGGTGAAATTATTCTTAGCTGATTGGGGTTACAATACTTTGGCAGAGCGGGAATCTGTGGCTCAAAATCCCCCTGTTCAATTGCTTTCTCTGTCACAGTTTGCCGGAGATTTTGCCAATTGGTTGCCCGACGAATCTTGATATTAGATTTGTTGCCAAGTCGGTTTTTTTTCGATTACCAGAGTCAAAAAAAAACGACAAAACTTTACACTTTTGGGGTTGACTTTGGCGGCGCTGACATGGTATTATTAAATAATGGGATGGTTGCGAGAAAAATATTTTGGAACAGATTTCCATTATGATATGAGCATAACAGAAATTCCCGAAAAAATCAAGCATACCGACAAAAAAAAATAGGTTTGTAGTGAAGACTTTAGTCCTTCTTTTCCCGAGGACTTGCATTCGGAACGATCGCACCAATCTGAGACTTACAACCAATGCTCGACTTAACTAAAGCAGCCAAAGCAATGCAGGGAATGAGCCAACACTTGAATGTGGAGGCTTTGGCGGCTCGCCAGCGTTTGCAAGTGGCTCAGAATTTACTAGAACAGGCGGCAGCGGGACAAGAAAAATTGGTAGAATTGCAAGAGAGTTGGAGCGATCGCACTTTATTCAATGCAGCCACGCCGATCGAACCTTTGGGCGATCGCACCTACATCGCCGCACCCCCCGCCGCTCACACAGTCTTCGCCACAGACGGCTCCCAAATTTCGCCCAACCATCACGAAATAGCCTACTGCTACCTGGTAAACATCGGCACAGTCATGCTGCACTACGGGCAAAGCCGACACCCAGTTTTAGACAGCGTGCCCGAAGTTTTCTACAAACCAGAAGACTTGTATGCTTCGCGGCAGTGGGGAATTAGAACCGAAGAATGGATGGGATATCGGCGCGCCGTTTCCGAAGCAATCGCCCTGGCAGAAATGGGCTGCAATTGGGCAAAAGTTAACGAAGATAAATTGCCCGCGCCAGCTTTAGCAATGGTAGACGGTTCCCTAATTTATTGGTTTTTGGAACAGTTACCCACCGAAGCGCGCGATCGAATTTTGCAGCCAATTTTAGAAGCTTGGGACAAATTGCGCCTAGCCAAAATTCCCCTACTAGGATACTTGAGCGCTTCTCGCAGCAGCGAAAGCTTATCTTTTTTGCGGTTTCAAGCTTGCACCCACGAAGTACCAGACTGCATGACAAACTGCCCCAACGTCGGATTTGCCGCCACAATTGCTTTCGCCGAAAAAGCACCTTGTCAAGAATTTGAACCCTTGCGAGATGTCATCTTGTGGGCAACAATTCTGTCCCCCGGAGAAAGGAGCCCTTTGTGGAAATCCCAAGCTCGAATCTTAGATTTATACGGCCTTAATTCCGTCTATTTCTGTTACGTTCACGTCGGCACAGAAATTGCTAGAATAGAAGTGCCGGAATGGGTAGCACAAGATAATACAGAGCTAGATATAGCCTTAGGAATGATGCTAGCTCAAGTACACAAAGGTGGCGGCTATCCGGTGACGCTAGCAGAAGCCCACAACCAAGCAGTAGTCACCGGAGGCGATCGAACTCGCTTTTTCGCTTTGTTAGAGCAGCAAATGATTAAAGCAGGCTTAAAAAATGTCGGAATTTCTTACAAGGAAACCCGGAAGCGCGGCAGTATTGCTTGAATCTAAAATTAGAGTTAAAAATGTTATATGCCCCTAGAATTAATCATCTTAATAGCTTCCTTACTTGTTTCTTGGCTGGTGTTTAATTGGGCTTTTAAAGTATTGAAAGCCAGCGCGGGCACAGCAATTTCTATAGCAGCAATTGTGTTAGTGATGCAGTTATTGTTTGGCATCGGGCCAAATCAACTTTTCCAACATATAACTAACTTGCCGGAAACCCTTGGGAGAATAATTTTTGGCAAGTGATTCGATTTGAGACTTGAAATTTTTGATTTGTTCTCTAAGAAACTAAAATTTAATATAGCCTTTCTGTGATCTGGTATGAGGTACTATCCGGGATAGGGCATAGGGCT
>NZ_JADEWV010000032.1 GCF_015207455.1 Microcoleus sp. LEGE 07076 | reverse complement strand
GTTCCAGCGTCGGCTCTGGAACCGGAATCTCTGCTGGTAAAGGGGCGTTATCTTCTAACTGCCGACCTTGGGCCAGATACCAGTCTTCCTGCTGTGCGATCGCATTCTTGTCCTCTTTTCTCTGCTCCCCTGCGGTTTTTTGGCTATTACGAACCTTAACAGCATTTTCTACAGAACCCAACTGGTAAGCAGTAAACGAGGAATCTTGCTGACCTTCGGCAGTTTCGGGTTTTCCCGCAGGAACCGGACGCTGAAATCCGACTGATGCATCGCCACTTTCCACTGCGGTTAGGGGGTCTGCGATTTGTGAAGGCTGCTGGCTGCCGGCCGGCGCGGTACCGAGGAGTGAGACTGAAGGTTCTGCTGCCGATTGCTGCGCTGGCTGGAGGATTTCTGGGCTTGGTTCCGGTATTTCTGCGGAGTTGCTGCGGGTGTCTCCTTCGCTGGCTGCAACAGTCAGGGCTGCTTTTTTTGGTTTGGCGATGTAGATGATGGCAGAGGGTTCAGGTGGCGGTACCGGATAGGGCATAGTTACAACAGGTGAGTCATCCGATTTTAGATTTTAGATTTTAGAGGGTTTTTTATAGCTGACGATCGATCGTCCAAATTTTTGCATTTAACAGCCAGCGTTTCAAGGTTAACCGAAAAGTTTCGGCGGCGCGGAGTTTCTGACTCGCTCATCCTCAGAAACTTGGTTGCTTTCTAGATGTTTCGCGGCCAAAGCGCATATTTCCTAGCCAGGGGGTTTCTTTTGCCACAACATAACCTCGCTAGTGGTGCGAGGTCAGGTTTGGTTTGACTAATTTTTGGGGCTTTGCGGGCTGGTTCGAGGGCGGAGGTGCCGCGCCCCCGAGTTAGCGGTCGAGATATAGCGGTTCTCAAGCTTTGTGAGGTATGCCCGGTTTGGCCGCGAGAGTACCTCATCTTACGATCGAAAGGCTATAGCTGGTTTATTCCATGTCTCTGCGGTTGGGGTTCCGGGCCGGGTCATTGGACAAAAATCCAAATACGAACAGGGAAACAAAACATAGAACAACTACATTAACTACGATTTTGAGGGTTAGCACTGTGGGAATCTCCAAAGATGAAATTATACTGAACTGATTTGCTGCTGGTGCAACTTTTTTATTTTGACACTTCCTAGCTAATCTTAGTCTAGGAATTCTCAATTCATCGACTGACCTTTAAGCGCTATGTCATGAAAGGCAATTTTTAAACTTTTCAACCGTGCGATTACACCAGTTGACGAGCCTAATTCACCGCAACCCCAGAGGGTCTGTCTCTAAAAGCTTAGTAGGATACAAACAAGCGAGTTCGGGTATGCCCTATCCTACTTGACAAATGTACTAAATTTTTGGTTTTTTTTGGAAAAGAGAACGTGTTGCTCTTCTACCTGTATCGCGAGTTTTCGCTGCTCTGGGTCTAACAATTTATACCTCAAAGCGTGTCTTTGTTTCGCTGGGGCAAGGGAGTTTAACCTGGACTTTCATAGCATATCACGGTTGCGAACCTGGCGAGAGTTCTTTGGAAATGGGTTGCGGGGTTGCAAACCGAGTTTGTGCGGAGGCTAAAGATTAATCAATTTTATCTTTGGTTTTGAGGATTGTTGGCAAGTAGATTTTTGCCCAGTTCCAGAGTTGTTCTAGGATGTTTTCTAGGCGCACCATGAGTAGGTCGAGCCATTCGAGCACTTGTTCTAGCGGGTGTTTAATGTAACCCATTGATTCTGCTTTTGTTTCTAAGTATTCGTCTTCTGGACTGACGGTTGCGCTCTGGTTTGGTTGTCCGGCGGTTGCTGCTGGGGTGTATTTGTTGGTTTGTTGGGTGATTGCTGCTGGGGATTGGCTGTTTTGTGCGGTGTTAGGGTTTGTGTATTTTGGCACTTGGGTTCCCTCTGTCCGCCCTGGGGTTGCTGCTGCGGGTGGATAGCTGTTTTCTTGAGTGACTGCTAAATTTGAGGCTTTTTGGGGTTGACTTTTTGGCTGTTTTGTGATCAAGCTTTGTTTGAGCTGGGCGAGCAGGCCGTGAATTGCTTTGGGGTAAGGTGAGATTGAGACGGCGGTCGATCGACCTTCTGCCACTTCTGTTATTTCTTCCTTGAGTTTTGGGCTGTTTTGTGATAATAAGCTTTGATCTGTTGCGTCGGGTTCGGAACTTGCCTCGATCGACTGCTGCGGTGCCGATTCCCCGAATAAGTCTTGCCAATTCAACCACGGTCGATCGACCTCTTGGCTGTTTTCGGCTTTTTCAGACTGTTGTCGCTGTTTCAAATAATACTTAATTGCTACTGATTTTTCCGTGTTGTCGCTGGCTGCCGTTTCTTTACCCAGCAGGTTGTCTACTGACGACCAAATCATCTTTTCGATGTTTTGGGCGTATTTTTCGAGGATTTCGCGGGCGCTAGGGCCTAAATTGGTTACAGGAACAGATGTATCAATTTTTACCTCTGATACCGTAGGCGGTGCGGTGGTGGTTGTGGTGGCTGGGGGTAGGGTAAATTCTTCGAGGTTGAGGGCGGCTCGATCGAGTAATGTTACAAACGAGAGAGGATTGGCGGGTAGATCGAAGTTGCTGTTAAAATTAGTTTCTAATTTTGGGGTATTGCGGTCGATCGAATTTGATGCAGCAATCGACTGCTGTAAGGTTTTTGATTCAAGCTGCGCGCGCGTTGTTTGGACTAAGATAGTATTGCGGTCGATCGCTTTTTTGACTGCGAGGATTGATTCTCCAAACTGATTTCTGTTGACGGCAACCGGACTCGTCTGAAGCCATGCCATCAATTCCCAAAAACGTCGCAGCGGCGCCGACTGGGCTTTTTTTGCAGCCGACTCCAAACCGAGATTAAATTTTAATTCTTTTTGGGTAATTTCCCGCAGTTCGGGCCCTTCGTTGGCGACTTCCCAAGTGATGCGACTTTCGAGAAGTTCCTGTTGTTCGGGTGTCAAAATATCTAATATCCGATTTTCTCTTCCCACCAAAACTAAAGTCCGGGCTGCGATAAAAGTAGCGATTCCGCAAACTTTTGGTTGGCCATCTAATTGAGTTTTGCTAAGCGGATGTTCTAGGACGGAATTTGTTTGATATTTGGCAGTTTGTCCCTGGGAGTTGATTGGCGGATGCAAATCGCTAGTAAGTTGCTCGCTGGCATAATTTTTCTGATTTATTAACAGCGGGAAATCGGTTAAAGTTGCGGTTTGCGACGAGTTTAGCAAATTTTCGGCGAGCTCCAAGATTTGGGCGATCGAACTTGCCTCAGAAACTTCCTCCCGATACCAATTTTGCGACAAACCGGGATTTTCGTCCCCACCAAATTCTGGCAATTCGGGTAAATCTAATTTTTGACTCGATTCCCGCAACTGTCTGCTCAACATTCGGGAACCTTGGACTAACAAGTAAGCTGGATACAGTAGAATTTGGGTAGCGCTGAGGGTTGTTTGTTTAACTTGACGCCAAGTGCGATCGTAATTATCGGCGACCTGGCGAGACTGTTTCGATATAAAATTTAATATTCGGCTTTGGTATGGGCCGTAGTAACCGTTAGACATAAGTTTAGTGATTGAATTGTTGATTTGAGATTCGCGCCGATCTGGCCAAAAATTGCTGTAAAATCAAACCGGGATATTAACCGCAGATTCAAACCCTCTGAAACCCTTATTTCTTCGCGTCCTTTGCACCTTCGCGGTTCGATTCCGATCCTGATTCCTGGGCAACTCCTATTTTAGCCAAAAATGAACCCTTCTGTGTCACCTGCCAGCAATAATATTTCTGAAGTTGTAGAGAAGTTGCGTCGCCTCAGTCAAGTCGAGGTTCAGTCTGGCTGGAGGTACTGCGATGGTGACTTGGCTGCTGCGGGTGCGGTAGGTATTTCTAACAGGCCGATTGCCGAACTTAACGGGAAAGGACATATTGCTTGGCCCTGCAGAAAGCAAGTTGTTTGTTTGGAACAGCGTTTTGTAGTTCCTGACAATTTGTACGGCTATCCTGTGGTTGGTTTACGGTTGCTGCTGGGCTTGACTTGGTGGGCCGAAGATGCTGAGATTTTTGTGGGCGGTGAGTCCGTCGGAAAAGGCGATTTATTTGATTGTGCCGATCGAGTTTTGTTGAGTGCGTCGGCAAATCCGGGAGATGAATTTTTAGTTGTTTTGCGGTTGGTAAGTCCGGCACACGATAGCGGTGCTTTAGTGCGATCGATTTGTTTGTACGAAGCTGCGGACTCTGCTTGTTTCGATCCGGGTTTTGTGGCGGACGAATTAGAGATTTTGCAAAATTCCCTAACTCTAAATTTAGAAAATATAAATTGCCAATACCTCCCCATCCAAAATATAGCAAATCATCCCCGGTTTGTCAAGGGGGAAAAGCTGAAATCTGAGATTGATTTGGCGGTTAATTTGATTGATTGGTCGGCGGTGGGCGATCGCGAAAAGTTCGATCGCTCTCTGTCTGTTTTGCGCCACAATTTACTGGGATATCTGCAAGCTTTTTCTGCGGGTTTAGATGAGGGAACCGCAGAGGACACCCCGGCGGGAGACTCTGAGAAAATTACATCTATATATATAGGAGAAAGCGAGGCTATTACATCTTTTTCTGGAGATTTAGATGAGCGAACCGCAGAGGGCGCAGAGGGCGCAGAGGGAAAAACAAGAAGTCGGCTTTCTCGGGTGGGAGACTCTGACAAAATTACATCTATATATATAGGAGAAAGCGCTGCTATTACATCTATATATACAAGTAAAATCTATTTGGTCGGTCACGCTCATTTAGACTTAGCTTGGCTGTGGCCAGTACCCGAAACTTGGGAAGTGGCAGAGCGAACTTTTGAGTCGGTGTTGAAATTGCAATCGGAATTTCCAGATTTGATTTTCTGTCATTCTACTCCAGCGCTTTATGCTTGGACTCAAGAACATCGCCCGGACTTGTTTGCAGAAATCAAAAAACAGGTGGCTGCTGGTTGTTGGGAAGTTGTCGGCGGGATGTGGGTTGAACCGGATTTAAACTTGATTTCTGCTGAGTCAATGGTGCGACAAGTTTTTTACGGACAGCGCTACGCACTAGAAAATTTTGGGGAGTTGATGCGGGTGGCTTGGCTACCGGATACTTTCGGTTTTGGGTGGCAATTACCTCAGATTTTGCGCGGCGGTGGAGTTGATTATTTTGTGACGCAGAAGTTGCGCTGGAATGATTCTACCCAGTTTCCTTACGGTGTGTTTTGGTGGGAAGGGTTGGACGGTACTAAAATATTTAGCATGATGTCTGCTCCAATTGGTGAAGGCATAGAATCTGTAAAAATGGCAAGTTATGCTTTTGATTGGCAAGTTAAGACTGGTTTGCTAGATGCTCTTTGGTTGCCGGGAGTTGGCGACCACGGCGGTGGCCCGACTCGTGATATGCTAAATGTGGCGAAACGCTGGAAATTGTCGCCTTTTTTCCCAAGTTTGGAGTTGGCGAAGGCGGTTGATTATTTGTCTTTGATTGAGAGTCGGTTTTTGCCGGAAGTTGCGGCAGCTTTCCCCGAAAATGATGTTCCAGAATCGGATAATCAGGAGAATTTGCGGCAGCTAGAATTTGCCAATTTGTCGAGAATTTCGGACGCAAATCCTTCTATCTCACAACTCAAAAATCTCCGCACTCTCCCGATTTGGAAAGATGAACTTTACCTGGAATTTCACCGGGGCTGTTACACGACTCGCGCTGACCAAAAACGCCAAAACCGCCGCTGTGAAGAGTTGCTCTATCAAGCGGAGTTGCTTTCTTCGCTGGCAACGATTTGCACTGGCGCGGTTTATCCGAAATCTGAGTTAGAATCGGCTTGGAAACAAGTGTTGTTTAACCAGTTTCACGATATTTTGCCCGGTTCGGCGATCGCCCAAGTCTACGCGGATGCTAATCTAGCCTTTGCCCAGGCCGATCGCGCTTGTCGCCAAATTCTACTACAATCTCTAGATGCTATCTCCGCTCAAATTTCTCTGCCGAATCCTCCGCAGCCGGACGCTCAACCAATTCTGATTTTCAATACTCTCAATTGGTCGCGCTCTGAGGTTGTCAATCTACCGCTTCCCGATGCTGCTGGTTTAGCTTGGCAAATTTACGACTTGTCTGGACAGAGGCTGGTTTCGCAGATTGTTTGTGGCGATCGACCACCATCGCAATTTACCATGTTATTTTGTGCAGAGGATGTTCCGGCGATCGGCTACCAGGTGTTTTGGCTGTGTCGCGAAGACTCTCCAACTCCGAGTAACGCGGGCGCGAGTCCAGCCACCGCAAACAAGACAGATTTATCAAAACTTACATACGGTATAGCACAAAAAAACGCACTTTGTCAAGAAACGCATTTTCCCGCCCCACAAATCGTCTTAGAAAATGAACTTATTCTGGCAAAAATAGACCAACAAACTGGTAATTTATCCAGCATTTGGGATAAAGTAAATCACAGAGAAGTCTTGAATGCAGCCGGAGGCAATCAACTGCAAGCCTTTCAAGACAGCAGTCAATATTGGGATGCTTGGAACATCGATCCCAATTATCAAAAACATCAATTGCCGGCCCCGACACTCAAACAGATTTATTGGGTAGAGCGGGGAGAAATACGGCAGAGTTTGCGCGTAGTTCTGCAAATTGGTAAATCGGAGTTTTGCCAAGATTACACGCTAGAAAAAGGTTCGGCGCTGCTGAAAATTAAGACGGTTGCAGATTGGCAAGAAACTCACGTTTTGGTCAAAGCAGCTTTTGGGCTAAATGTAGAAGCAGATTTTGTAACTTGCGAAATTCCCGGCGGGGCGATCGATCGCACAACTAAGCCGCAAACAGCCACCGAAAAAGCGAAGTGGGAAGTGCCGATTTTCCGCTGGACTGATATCAGCAATCACGGTTTTGGAGTGAGTTTGCTCAACGATTGTAAATACGGTTGCGACATTCAACAAAATCAAATCCGGCTGACTTTGCTCCGGAGTTCGACTTGGCCGGACGAACAAGCAGATGTAGGAGTTTCGGAATTTACTTGTGCAGTCTATCCCCACGCTGGAAATTGGCAAAATGCCGCCACAGTTCGGCGCGGCTGCGAGTTGAATTTGCCGCTGCTGGTAAAGGTGTTCCCCGAGTTAGATGAAAATTGCCCCCAGACTCTGCCCGCAGTTGGCAAGTTCTTAGATTTGTCTGCCGAAAATTTAGTGTTGATGGCGTTTAAACAGTCGGAAGATGATGCTAATATGTGGATTTTACGGTGTTGCGAATCTCATGGGAAAGAAGCTGTGCTAGAATTTGAGAGCGATTTGGAATTGCAGATTGTAGAGCCAGTTGATTTGCTCGAAAGACCTGTCAATTTGTCGGAAAAGTTGCCCGAAGGGGGAGGTTTTAAGATAGAGTCTTGGAAAATTGCAAGTTTTGTTGTAACGAACCGCGAAGGCGCGAAAAACGCGAAGGAATCAGGGGAAGGGAAGAGTTGACGAAATTGTTGGCTGGTTAAGTGCTAAAACTTAGGGTAGTGCCTCTGTGCGAATTAGATCCAAAGTAAGGAAAGTTAGCGGCAGCCCGAACTGCAAATGTTGTTTAAAAGTCAAAGTATCGCCTGCTTTTCCTGTAACTTCAGTTACCATCAAATTAGCGGCAGAACTCAACAATATTAAATTTTCCGCCAGAGTAGAAACCGCCGTGAAAAATAGCCAAGCTTCTGTATCTGTTTTCGGAATCAGCGATTGGATAAGTAGCACAGCCGGGGCGTTGGAAATTAAGTTAGAAAGTATTACTGTTAGTCCCAACAAATTCAGCGGCTTATCAGTCAAATTAGTTGAAAAGCGAGTTGAAAAAACCCGATGCTCCCAAAGCCGAATTAACGATCGTCATTCCCAGCAAAAAACGATCGTACTTGGGTCGATCGTCTTTCATATCAAATCCGGTAGCATCCCAATTATAAAATCGAGTCAGACCAAATCCGCGCTTCATCGTTGTTATGTATTCATCTCTCTCTTGTCTTTCTCTGTGTTCTCTGCGCCCTAGAAAGGTTAAATCATTGCGATGCAACCGGAAACGATATCAAGCAGTTTTCAGGTCGAGTATCCCAAAGTCGCCGCCAAAGCTGACCCGACAATTGCCACCGCCGCCCGGTTGAACCGCAACCCCCGCAAATATCCCAAACCGCATCCCAAGTAAGTCACCCCCAATATCAGATATTTGAGTGTTATCATATATAACTAAAACCCTTGATTGTCGGTTTTTTCGATTGTCGGATGCTACAACTACAGAGGCGGCAATTGCAGCTTAACCTGCTAGTACCGCCGCTAACGCCAAATATCGCCGACAGGCAATCTACCCACAACAAACAAACAAACAGAGGATTTTGATTGGGAAGCGACAACCAGCGCGCTGGACAAGTTGTAATATTGTTACAATTTGTAACTTTTTTCAAACAACAGGTTTAATTTAGTTTCACAAGAAAGTTAAATTCCAGAAAGTAAAATTAATTACAGTCGAGTTAAGCTAAAAAGTGTTTGCTAAAAAAAGTCATTCAAGCAACCCAGAAACCAACAATTCTCACTTGATAGGCACCTGTGGCGAACTCGCGACAGTAAAAGTTTCGTCCGGCCAACAAGTCGAACAGGATTGGTATCGTACTCTCTACGACAATTTTCCGGGTATTTACTTTGTTCTAGACGCTTTGGGAAGAGTTTTTTCGATCAATCAATTCGGTGAGTCTCGCCTCGCCTACAGGTCGCAGGAATTAATCTATCATTCAATTTTTAACATATTTTGCTGTCAAGATCAAGGGAAAATGCAGGCTGAATTTGCTTGCTTGACACAGGCAAAAAATGGCAAGCTGGCTGCACAAATTGCCTGTTGGGAAGGTCGCTTGACTTGCAAAGATGGCAGGACGATCTGGGTAAAAGCAACCGCGCGCGCCATGCCGGGGTTAGACTGGAAAATAGAGGAAAGTAATGGCGATGGCTCAATTTCCAATTTCCAGCGGCCGACTGTACTTTTAGTTTGCGAAGAAGTTAAGACAGCTTCGCCCGCACCAGCACCCCCAAACCCGATCAGAAATTGGCGCCATCCAACTTTGGCGATCGCAAAATTAGCCAAAAGTCAACTTAAACAACGCAACAATATAGAACAATTCATCCGCGAAGTAACAGAAACCGCTGTCAGTATTGTTAACTGCGATCGAGCCAGTATTTGGCTGTACGGCGAAGACAAAACGCAGCTTCACTGTATCGATTTCTACGAAGACAATACTAAACTCCATTCGGTACAAATAATCGTCACAGCAGCCGACTGTCCGGCATATTTTCAAGCGTTAAAATCCGCAATTCCCATCGCAACGGTGGCAGCAGAAAATGACCCGAGAACGCAAGAACTTGCCAGTCTTTATTTTGCAGATCGGGGCAAGACTTCTTTGTTAAACGTACCGATTTTGCTAGCGGGTCAAATGGCCGGAATAGTCAGCACCGAACGTGCAAGTTCCGGCGGTGAGTGGACAGAAGAAGAACAGGAATTCATCAAAATATTAGCAGATTTTGTATCTTCAAGTTTGTCAGCTAGCGAAAACTCTAAATTAGAAGCAATGCGGCGCGAACAGCAGCAAAACTTGCTGAGCAAATACTACGATCAACTAGAAAAAAGAGTAGAGATACGCACTGCCGAACTCAAAAAAGCTAATACAAAACTACAACAAGAAATAATTAAAAGAAAACAAGCAGAAGCAGAAATGCGCCGACAGCACCAAGAACAGCAAATTATTTTTGATTCCGTGCCGGCGATGATTTGGTACAAAGATAGGGAAAGTCGCCTGCTGCGACTTAACAAAGCTGCGGCTGCATCGAGAGGTTTGCCTGCAAATCAATTGGAAGGAAAATCTTTTTATGAAATTTATCCAGACGAAGCAGAACAATATTATTTAGAAGATTTGGAAGTAATCAATTCCGGTGTTCCCAAATTGGGAAAAGTCGAACTTCTGCCCACTGTATCCGGTAAAAAATGCTGGGTGCGAATAGATAGAATACCTTACCGCGATGAAACAGGTCAAGTCGGTGGCACGATCGTGTTTGCAGTAGATATTACAGATTTAATTAAAGTAGAAAAAAAATTGCGAATTTATCGCGATCGCCTCACAGAAAAAGTCGAAAAACGCACTGCTATGTATCGGCAAGCAATGGCAGCTTTGTACTCGGCAAATATGCAACTGCAACAGCTAATTGATAACAGCTATGCTGCTAAAAATGGCAACAATGCAGCAGCGGAATTGCTCGAATGCGAAGATTATTTTGAAGCAGTTGCTATTGCTGACCGCGACACAATTTTGAGCGTCAGCAGCGATTTTGCCGAAATGTTCGGTTACAAACCTGCGGAAATGGCGGGAATGAGCTTGCTGGAACTGCTGTCGCCCAACTCTTATAAAGTAGCGCCACAAATGATTTCTGCCAGCAGCAATACAGTCTGCGAAACGATTTTTCTCAGGCGGGACGGAACGGCTTTTCCTGCTGACGTTCGCAGTAAATTCGTAATGTGCGATGGTCGTTTAGTGCAGGTGAAAGCAGTGCGAAACCTCACTGAACGCACATTAATAGCAGCAGAATTAGAGCGGTCTCGCTCTTTGCTGCACGCTACTCTGGAAGCCACGGCAGATGGCATTCTCGCTGTTACTACATCTGGAGAACTGATTAGTTTTAATGAAAAGTTAGTTCAAATGTGGGGAATTCATGAAGAAGTAAGAAACTCGATGGATAGAACGCTGCGGCTGACATTTCTCACCAAGCAAGTTAAAGACCCGAGGGCTTTTTTGCAGAGAATTCAAGAAATTTATAGCAATGCGGAGTCCGAAGGCTGCGATATTCTCGATTTTAAAGACGGTCGGACTTTTGAACGCTACACGCAGCCGATTCGAGTCGGACAAAATATTATTGGCAGGGTGTGGCGTTTCCGCGATATTACTTCTCGCGAAAAGGTGACGGCAATGTTGGGAGATTCTCAACGGCGCTTTCGGGCAATTTTTGATTCTTCGTTCCAATTTGTGAGTTTGTTGAAGCCGGACGGCACTCTGCTGGAAGCTAACCAAACTTCTTTAGATTTTGCGGGACTTAAGCTGCGGGATGTGGCAAACCGCCCGTTTTGGCTTTTGCCTTGGTGGGGAGATTCTCGGGAAGTTCGGGAACAGTTGCAGGAGGCGATTTCTCGATCGGCAAAAGGTGAATTTGTTCGCTATGAAGTGGAAGTTCAAGGTGCAAATCGAACGGCAACTGTTGATTTTTCTCTCAAACCCGTCGCGGATGAAACTGGCAAAATAGTATTGCTGCTGCCCGAAGGTAGGGACATTACTCAAAGCAAGCAAGCTCAAGTCGCACTGCGGCAGCAGGTAGAACGGGAACGCCTGATCGCGCAGATTCAATCGCGCATCCGTTCTTCTCTGGATATCGAAGATATTCTCAATACTACAGTAGCGGAAGTGCGGGAATTTTTGGCAACCGATCGCGTGATTATTTTCCGCTTCCGACCTGATTGGAACGGAGATGTGGTGGTGGAGTCGGTAGGGGAAGGATGGATGCCACTGATGGGTATGGCTGTAGAGGACTGCTGTTTTGCTAATACTTATGTCGGACAGTATTTGAAGGGCAGAATTCGATCGGTCGAGGACATTCACGCTTCTAATTTTGCTGAGTGTCATGTCAATTTTTTGGCCGAGTGTCAGGTGAAAGCGAATTTAGTCGTACCCATCGTCCAGCAGGGAATCGAACACCGCGATGGCAATCCTTCTTGTCAAGTAGCGCAGTTGTGGGGTTTGCTGATTGCCCACCACTGTTCGGCACCCCGCGAGTGGCAGCAGTTTGACATGGATTTGCTGAGTCAGTTGGCTACTCAAGTGGCGATCGGGATCGAACAATCTTTACTTTACCAGCAGCTAGCTGCTGCTAACCAGCGGTTGGACGGGTTGGCGAATTTGGACAGTCTGACTCAGTTAGCTAACCGCCGCCGATTTGACGAGGTGATCAACCGGGAATGGGAAGTCTCTAGCATTTCTGAACCGCTGTCTTTGATTATGTGCGACATTGACTGCTTTAAACTTTACAACGACAATTACGGCCACCAGGCTGGGGATGCTTGTTTGCAACAAGTGGCGCGGGCGATCGGGGATGCTTGCAAGAATGTACCCGCAGAACACGTTTATTTAGCTGCTAGGTACGGTGGCGAGGAATTTGGGGTGATTTTGCCAAATACCGACATCAAGGCTGCACAAGCTATTGCTGAGGGAATCCGCCAGCGCGTCAAAACTTTGGCAATTCCCCACCTCAAGTCTGTTGTCACCGATTGCGTCACTCTCAGCATGGGGGTGGCGACGATTTCTGAAAATCAAAATTCGCCGAAGATGTTGATTGAAGCTGCTGATAAGGCGCTTTATCAGGCTAAGTCTGGCGGGCGCGATCGAGTCCACGTGAGTCAGTAGTCATTCGTCAGTAGTCCAACGTCAGTAGGGGCGGTCCTTGTGAGTGCCCGCCCTCAAGCGTCATTAGTCCAACGTCAGTAGTCCAACGTCAGTAGTCATTCGTCATACCAAATTCGGGTTTGGGAGCCCCTTTATGAACCAGTGGGCCTCCGGCGGACATCGTTTGTGCAAACCTGGTTTCAACCGCCCGATCGTAAAGGGGCTATGTTATATCCTTTAGAAAAAAGGTTGCTGCCATAGAATTTTTGAGTTTGTTTCGTCTACCCAATGTGTAAGGTGCGTCGCACCAGATATCTGGCGTGAAATGCTCTGATATCATTTCCGGTTACACCGTCAGGTGATGTTGACTGTTGACTGTTGACTGTTGACTGTTGACTGTTGACTGTTGACGGTGCAACCGGAATTGATATTACTAAAGTAAAGTGATATCGCTAAGTGCGATCGTACTAGCTGGCACCCCTACCAACAACACCAAACCTTCCCCGCTTATTTTACTAATTAAAGCACCTTCAGTAATTTGACTTATTGCCAATCCCCCAATACTTGCGCCTTTATATTGCAGCACATCCAACCCTTTAGTAAAATCATAAATCGCATCAAATCCGCCGTTACCTTCTAACACAAACGTATCATTTCCTAGACCTCCAATTAGAATATCATTTTCCACACCTCCAATTAAAATGTCATCGCCAAAACCGCCAGTGAGAGTGTCACTACCAGCCCCCCCAAAGATAGAATCATTTCCCTCGCAGCCATCCAGCAAATCGCTACCTTGATTCCCGCTTAAAAAATCATTTCCCGCCCCTCCGCAGAGAGTATCGCTGCCAGAATTGCCGTAGAGAATATCATCACCTTTGTTACCCAACACAATATCGTTACCTTTGCCGCCAAATGCAGAATCATTACCTTTACCGCCACCGATAAAATCAGCACCTTCATTGCCAAAAATCAAGTCGTTATCTTCCTTGCTATTTATCGAATCGTTGCCACGATCGCCAAAAATGACATCTTCACCTTCACCACCCACAATTATGTCATTATTCTTACCTCCAAAAAGGATATCATCTCCTTTATTACCATCAATAAAATCATTACCTCTGTTGCCGTAAAGGATGTCATTTTCCTCGCCGCCGTAAAGGTTATCATCGCCTAATTCTCCATCAAAAATGTTCGGATTTGGACTGCCGTAAAAACCATCATTTTCCGCAGTCCCAAACATAATTTCACTGCTATCATTGCCGTTGATACTATTGTCAACTTGATTTGGTTTGTTGAAATTTGGCTGCGGAATAGTATCGCAAATGCAACCGCTTTCAGTTGGCGTGGGAGTAGCCGTTACCGATGGAGTCGGAGTTGGTGTTTCCGTTGGAGTCGGAGTTGGTGTTTGAGTGGGAGTCGGTGTTGATGTTTGAGTTGGAGTTGGAGTCGGCGTCGGTGTTTCGGTTGGAGTCGGAGTCGGTGTTGGAATCGGAGTCGGAGTCGGTGTTTCGGTTGGAATCGGAGTCGGAGTCGGAGTTTCGGTTGGAATCGGAGTCGGTGTTGGAATCGGAGTCGGAGTCGGAGTTTCGGTTGGAATCGGAGTCGGTGTTGGAATCGGAGTCGGTGTTGGAATCGGATTTGGAGTTGGAGTTGGAGTTGGAATCGGAGTCGGTGTTGGAATCGGATTTGGAGTCGGAGTTGGAGTTGGAGTTGGAGTTGGAGTCTGATTTGGAGTCGGCGTTGGAATCGGAGTCGGCGTCGGCGTTTCGGTTGGAGTCGGAGTTGGAGTTGGAGTTTCCGTTGGAGTTGGCGTCGGCGTTTCGGTTGGAGTTGGAGTTTCGGTTGGAGTTGGAGTTTCCGTTGGCGTCGGCGTTTCGGTTGGAGTTGGAGTTTCCGTTGGAGTTGGAGTTGGAGTTTCGGTTGGAGTTGGAGTTGGGGTTGGAGTTTCCGTTGGAGTTGGTGTTGGCGTTGGCGCGGTAATATTAACGCTGAAACTTCCTAAACTCTTAGCATCAACAGGATTCCCAGCAGTATCTTTAACTTGATTTCCTTGCAGATTAATATTGTAAGTTCGATTATTATCTGCAATATCCCAACTTCCCCCAGGCGGAGTAAAGGAATAAGTCGCTGTCCGCGTCAAGCCATTAGTATTAGTATCAACACTGACAAAGTTAACAGCAATACCACCGCCAGACCAATTAATCAAAAAGTCAGAACTGTCGAGAGTTGTAACATCGATCGCGCTATCATCGTTAAAACTAACAGTAAAACCTTGGCTGATTCCCCCCGCCGCCGTAATATCCGTAATAGTAGTCGGATTTACAGTGGGCGCAATGCCATCAATTATTATTGCCTTATTTTGACCCAAGGAATTAGCAACACCCGGACTCGGCAAAGTCAAGACAGCATCAGCATTAGCCGCATTCTTAATCGTACCGCCGTTGAGAGATAAGGCAGTTGCGGAGGTATAGTCTAAGTCTGGACTGAGATTGCCTGCTGTGACTGTGTAATTAAATGTCAGAGTATTGCTGCCGCTGCCGCTAGTATAATTAATCGCAGTACCCACACCGCCAGTGGCTAAGGTAAGCTGCGGCGTACCTGTAACAGTAACGGGTTGATTGAATGTGAGGGTAATCGGAATTGCTGCACCGATGCCGTAGGTGCCATTTGTCTGGGCTGAGGTGATATTGGTAATAGCTGGTAGTGAACTAACTGTAATGCTGGCAGTTTCGCTGGCTGTACTAAAAGGACTAGAAACGCCGTTAGTTGTTAAATCTGTTGTGACATTTGCTGCGCCACCGTTAGTGCCAGTAATTTTATCCCAAGCATTGAAAGTAATGCCGTTAGTAACAGTTCCGGTGTAGTTGGTAGCGGGAACAAAGCGGAGGCGAGTTGTGGCGTCTGCTGCTAATAATAGTGCAGTTTCAGGAGTAGGAACGGTAGTAATATTGTTCCAGTTTGTACCGTCTGTAGTGTATTGCCAACTGCCGTTTGTGGTATCTAAATTGGTGAGGGCGATGCCTCTCGGACGCAGGGAAATGGCATCGTTGGGGTCGGTAATTTGAGTGCCAATAATCGCTGATATTAATGTGCCGCTGTTGTTGGTTTCGTTGACATTAATGGCGGTTAAATTAGGCGTGCCGGAATTGTCTAAGACTGGGGAATTGTTGACGAGGACGCTGACAGTTGATGTGCTGGTACTGTAACCGTCGCTTGCTGTGTAAGTAAAGGTATCGAGGCCGTTGAAGGTGGGGTTGGGGGTGTAGACAATGCTGCGTTTGGGGTCGATCGCGATCGCCCAGACAGTATTATCCGCATTGGGGTTAAAAGTAGGATCTGCCGTGCCGTTGCTGCTATTCAACCGACCAATATAATTACGCGACTGCCCGTCAATATTGGTAAAGTCGCCACCTACTACTGGGTTGTTGTTAGCATCGATCGCGATCGCCCTGACTTGACCGCCCACATTTGGATTAAAAGTAGGATCTGCCAACCCCGTGCTGCTGTTGAACCGAGCAGTTCTATTGCGTGACTGACCGCCGATAGAGGTGAACCAGCCACCTACTACTGGGTTGCCGTTGGCATCAAGCGCGATCGCACCGACTCCACCATCTGCATAGGAGTTGAAAGTATTATCTACCGTGCCATCGCTGCTATTCAACCGGGCAATATAATTGCCCGGTTGTCCGCCGATATTGTTGAAAACGCCACCTATTACTGGCTTGCCATTAGCATCGATCGCGATCGCAATGACTTGATTGCTAGCATTTGGGTTAAAAGTAGGATCTGCCAATCCAGTGCTGCTGCTCAACCGGGCAATATAGTTGCGTGGCTGACCGCCGATACTGGTGAAAAACCCACCTACTACTGGGTTATTGTTAGTATCAATTGCGATCGTCCAGACTGAATTACTCGCATTTGGGTTGAAAGTAGTATCTGCCAATCCAGTGCTGCTGTTCAACCGAGCAATATAGTTCCGCGGCTGCCCGCCGATATTGGTGAAAGTACCCCCTACTACTGGATTGTTGTTAGCATCGATCGCGATCGCAAAGACAGCACCATCCGCATTAGGATTAAAAGTAGGATCTGCCGTGCCATTGGTACTATTCAACCGAGCAATATAATTACGCGATTGCCCACCAATATTGGTGAACCCGCCACCTACTACTGGGTTGCCATTAGCATCGATCGCGATCGTCCTAATTTGATTACCCGCATTAGCATTAAAACTAGGATCTGCCGTGCCGTCGCTGCCATACAACCGGGCAATATAATTACGTGACTGCCCCCCAATACTCGTGAAATCTCCTCCTACATAAATCCAGTCATCAACAGTAACAGTACCGCCTGTTGGTTGAGTAAAACTATGCACTTTCAGTGCCTTCGTGCCGCCCGTATCATTTCCCAGGACTTTAATTTTAATATTAGGAGTGCCGACAGTTGTTATCGCACTATCAGCACTAGCAACAGGCAAATCATTAACAGCTATTTTCCCCAAACGAAAAGTAGCACTTCCCTGGTCAGTATTATCTCCAAAAAATAGGAAACTTGGCAATCTATAAGGATTGAAACTTAAAGTAGGAGAACTTGCAGCCGGGTTAAACTGGATTTGACGCAGCGGCCCAGTCAGGATTGCAGTTGGGGAATTATTCGCAAAAAGTTCGTAAGTGAGTCCTTGTACTTTCAGAACATAATTGTTATTTGCAGCAGTATTAAAATTAACAGTTTCCGACTCAATGAAATTTGCTGATTGACCGAATATTCTACCATTTTTAAAACCCAATTCTAAACCGTTCAAGCCGTCGCTGCTAATAGCTGTGACGCTAAAACCAGCGCGGTTGGGATTGCTAGTTTCTGCCGGAATTGCTGCATTAAAAGATATTGTATAACCAGCCGTGCGGTCTAATGTGTTGCTGGTGAAAGGCGGCAGTATCGCCGGCGTAGGAGTAGTCAGCGATGCTGGATCGTAGTTATTGTAACCCGCATAGCCAGCATTGCTATTGGGAGTATAGATGGTACGAGTATTGATGCCCGTCGTGTTTGGCGTAAACGCACCCGCAGCCAGAGAAGCAGGGGGGAAAGGGGCGGGGAGTGGTGTACCGGCCGGGGCTATTTGCCCGTAAGCAAGGGCGGTACCCCCCGGCGTGCCTATGCCGGGGGGCGTTCCGGCTGGCAGGTTGGTAATGCCGTCGTAGAGGGTAATGTTGGGCATGATATATCTAAAGGTAGATGACTTTTTTGATTTCACTATGTGTAGAAATTAGCAATTTCAGCGATCGATGTCAGTGTTTTTGTACCTGCTGTCAAAAAATTTACCCAATCTTTAACTTTTGCGTAATTCTCGTAGCATAAAAAGCGATCGCCCTAACTGGCATAAAGTTGGGGCGATCGCGGTACTATGAATCAGCTATTTATATATCAGGATTGGCGCGGGATTTTTACGCATTTTCACGGATATTGTTACAAAACTTTACTCGGCGTTGCGTAAAAATATCCAGAAACCGCTTTTCTCTACCTGATATCTCTGTTTTTTCTTGAACCGCAGAGGGCGCAGAGGGCACAGAGAAAGAGTAAAAGTAGGGTGCGTCGCCATCGTCGAAAATTCTGGCTATTTGCAACGATGCGGTAGCGATCGCACCCTGAAAACACAGAGAAAGTTGACGGTTGACGGTTGACGGTGCAGACTAATGTTATTGGTTATTGGTTATTGGTTATTAGCAGCCCCAAACGAGTAACAAATAACAAATAACTTATAACAGTCAACAGTCAACAGTCAACTGACAAAAGTTTCTGAAACACTTCATACATCTCCTCAGCTAATTTTTTAGGATTCCACAAAGGTGCGAGATGTTCGGGCTGTTTGGATTTTATCAAATGTTCTTTCACCGCATTTCTTAAACCAGCATCCCGCCCAAACTTAACTCCCCACTGCGTGTATTCTTCCCAACTCCAAGCCGCACCGACATCGAGATTTGCACTTTTGAGAAAAGCATAACCCATCCGCGAAAGATATTGGTCGCCGGATCGAGTTACTACTGGCAAATTAGCCCACAAAGCCTCTAAATTGTGCGTTCCGCCGTTGTAAGGATAGGAATCTAACAGCACGTCGGCTACATAATAAATAGCGCGGTGTTCTTCCTCGGTTCGGGTTTGTCCGATAAACTTAACTCGAGCAAAATCTACTCCCTGAATATCGCATTCTTCGCGGTAAGTGCTGTGAATAATATCCGGGTCTCCTTGACCTTTGCGAATCAACAAACTATCTGGTACTTCTTTGAGTATTCTAACTTGAGCTTGCACCATTTCGGGATTGGTTTTTCTCCCCGGCGCAACGCACAGATAAGCCATTTGATTCAAGTCAATTCCGAGGGCATTTCTAATCGCCTCTCTATTTGTAGGAATGCTTTGCAGTGCGCCAATTGCTACCGAACAACTAGGTAATCTAACTAACTGTTCTAAGTAATGTTCTTCAACGCCTGGGGGATGAGTGTGTTCGTCGCAGAGAAAGTAGTGATTTTCCGAAATGTAGGGCGCATCGAATCCCAGCCAAGAAACGCAAATCCCGGCTGGATATTGATACAGCACTTCGACATTTGTCGGCACTGTCATCGAGTCTAAATCTATTAAAACATCTAAATCGTCTTGTACTACTTCGGCGAGGATTTCGCCGCCGTCAGCAAAGCCGTTTGGATATTTTTTCGGCCAGTAAAACTTGCCGGCTATTTCTTCAAATCGCTGCGTAACTTCATCTCGGTTGAGTTTACCGGTGACGTAAAGATGAACGTGGGGAGTGATGCGGCTTAATTCGCGGATTAAAGCTTCGCTGCACCAGCCTACTGAGTGGCGGCGGAAGTGTTTGGAAAGGAAGCCGATTTTTAAGGGATGTTGTTTTGTGAGGAAATTGGCCGATTTGATTCGGTTGACTTGCTGCCGCTGCGGAACTGCTTTTTTGTAGTATTCTTTGGCAATTAGTCGGTAGAAACTGGCATTTTTTTCCCGGTTGTCTCGCAGGTGGGAAACTGCAAATAGGAAGATTTCGTAAAGCAGTTTGAGTTCGATCACGCTAAAGGTTTCGACTTTTTGGTAGCAGAGTTTTTCGATTTCTTCTAGTTTCTGAATTGCCTGTTTGCTGACACCTGATTGCAGGTAGGAAAAGACGTAGGCTGTGGCTGACATGACTGGGGCATTTTCGCCGCAGAATTCACAGTATTTGTCGGCGACGCTGCGGGCTCCGGCGAGGTTGGTGGAGTGGCTTAGCAAGTCGCAGAGTTGTTGGTGGGCTTCGCTGTATTTGGGGTTGCATTCGATCGCCTTTTCAAAATGTGTGATCGCCTCTAAGGGTTTGTCTTGTTTTTGAATGTGTCCCATCCGGCAGTAAACCTCTGCCCAATCCGGTTTTAGTGCCAAAGCTTGCTGATAGCTGGCTAAAGCTTCTTCCAGCCGTCCCAGCATGGAAAAACAACTGCCTAGGTTAGCGTGAACTTCCGGCCAATCTGGCTTGATTTTTAGAGTGTTTTGGTAATTAGTAATTGCTTCTTCGTACCTGCATAGCTGTAAAAATGAGTTGCCTAAGTTGAAGTGCAGAACTTCTAATTCCGGCTTGAAACTTGCAGCTTTCTGATAGTAAGCGATGGCAGCATCGAGATTGCCTTGTTGCGATCGCGCGCTGCCGATGTTAGCATAAGCTTCGGCCCAATCCGGTTTAATGGCGATCGCTTTTTCGTAGCTTTCAACGGCTTCGTCGCGCTTTCCTTGACTGAAAAGTCGATTTCCTAGGTTAAAGTGGAAGTCGGCACCGACAAGCTGCGGGTTGAGTTCGGATGTTCTCTGAAAACAGGCGATCGCTGCTTCGACGTTGCCGTGTTTGTGATATACTTTTCCTAAATTCCAGTGAGCGCCCGCTAAATCGGGACTCAAGGCAATGGCTTGTTCGTAATGTGCGATCGCCTCTGACAAACGTCCCATTTTAAAGTGCATACTGCCGATATTTGCCCGCACTTCCGCAAAATTTGGCTGCAATTCTAAGGCTTGAGAGTACGATCGAATAGCAGCTTCAATTTTGCCACCCGCTTGCAAAGCATTGCCTAAAGTGACGTAAGCGTGGATGTAATCAGGGCGAATTTTTAGGGCTTGGTGGCACGCTGCGATCGCCTCTTTAATTTTACCTTGAACTAAAAAGTTTTCTGCCAGTTTTTTGTAAGGTTCTACTTCTTGAAAATTGGCAACTTGTTTGTGATCTGGAACATTCAGCGAGGTAACTTGTTCGGAAACTTCGGCAGGGCTGGTAAACGGAGTATTTAAATTTTCTGAGGTAGGCGCAGGCGGCAAATTGATGCTAGAAGGCTGCAAGCCGTAGCCTTCATCTCTGTTGACAGATACTGGTTGCTGTGCGCCGGATTCTGTTTCTAATTCGATAAATTTGCTGCCAGTTTCTTGCTGTTTTTCTTGAGTCAAACTCGATATTTTTTCCACAGCGCTAGCATTTCCCGGTTGCAGTTGCAGCACATTTTGACAGCAAGCAATTGCTGCATCTAACTTTCCTTGTTGCTGCAAAACACCCGCCAGCATCAAATTTACAGAACACAATTCAGGATTAATAGCAAGAGCTTTTTGGTAAAAGTTTGTCGCCCGTTCCAATTGCCCTAACTTGTAATACATACTGCCGAGATTCGCGCTAGCTTCGGCAAATTGCGGCTGAATTTCTAAAGCTTGCAAGTAAGCTTGAACAGCCATTTCCAGCTTGTCTTCAGCGTGCAGGGCATTTCCCAGCGTCAAGTAAGCTTCAGCAAAATTCGGTTGGAATTTGATAGCGAGATTGCATTGGGCGATCGCCCGAGCAAATTCTCCTTGCAAAACATAAACTTCCGCCAATTTTTTATGAACTTCCGCATCCGATGGATTCAACTCTAAAGCTTGCTGATAATTCTCAATTGCGCCATCGAAATTGCCTGCATTTTTCAGCCGACTTCCCTTTTGGAAATAAGTTCTAAATGCCTTAAAATCTACCAAAGAATCCGCGCTCATTTGCTCTGCCACTCTTACAAATTTTACACTAATACTATTCAACAATTCTACCCACTCTCCGGCACGCACAGACCAAGTACACCCTCGATTGATATATTCTACCTGCTGTCTCAGACGATTTTCAGCAGTTGCGCCGCCCGCACCAGTGCACTCATTTAAAACTGAGACAGCCGCCTCTAAAAACCGCCTTGTATATCCCTCCCAGTCAGGTTTGCCGGCACAGTTCCAATTAGTTACCGATGCCAAATTTTTCACCCCCGACATGGAAACTAGACGGGCAAATCCAGCAGTTGTTTCCGGCAAAGCTGCCAACTCACTCGTCACAATCCGGCAACCGCTAGCCATCGCCTCCATCACCGCAATAGACGAAGTTTCCAAATAGGTATTCGGGTAAGCTAAAACCGCGACGGAACGCAGTTGTCGGACGAGTTCGGGTTGCGCTATCGAACCGATGTACTCAACGCCTTCTGTTTCCTGACACTGGCGGTAAAGTTGACCGAAAAAAAGATTGTTATCATTGTCGTCTATTTGGTGCACTTTCATGCTAGAAAATACTTTTAATCTGGTGCCGGGGACAGCTTGACGAATTTTGGGAAAAACATTTAATAAAATATCCAGTCCGCGAAATGGAGTGCTAGTGTAAGCTAGAATGGGCGGTCGATATTTTTTAGATAGGATAGAACTATTATCTGAAAAGATGTTAGCAAAACAAGGTGCGATCGCATTTCTTAAAACATAACTGCGATTGAAGTCAATCCCAAAACGAGTGTGAAATTGCTGGCGCTGCCACTCGCTGACAAAAACCAAAGCATCACAAGCATTAATTTCTAGCTCATCCTTGAAATCTTCGAGAAAAACAAAGCCAGGTTCGTTATGAATCCACAAAATTAATTTAGTGTGCGCCCCCAAAAGAGGCTTAATTTCAAGTGCCTTACCGACTATATTGACTATAACTAAAAAATCGAGCGATCGCAGTAATTCCAGATTAGCGCTGTCCCCCACCCGCAGCCTGCAATCAACACCGCGCGACATCCCCGGTTCCGAAGTATTGTTGAGTAGAAATACCTCATTTTCCAGGGCTGCCAACGCCTCAGCTAAATAACAAATGGCCGACTGAGTACCGCCCAAAGGTTCGCGGTAAGGAGTTTCAACTTTATAATCCCAAGTATAGGTATCGAGAAATCCGATTTTCATTATGGCAATTATCCGCCGATTTGTGAACTAGATTTTTTTAACCACAGAGGGCGCAGAGGACGCAGAGAAGAAAGAGAGAATTTCCCACTTGAAACAATTTGCGAGTGCCGTCTCTTCTGCTTCTTCGTCTCTGCGTTCTCTGCGCTCTCTGCGGTTAAAAAAATCCATAATAAATGGTATAATCTTAAAGCTATTGAGGAGTAACGAACATGACCACAGAACAAGACCCCGTAAACTTGATGAAACAGCAAGTTGGCTTTGCTGCTGCCGATCGCGTAAAATCTGGTATGATTGTCGGACTCGGCACGGGGTCAACTACAGCTTATACTATTCAAGCATTGGGCGATCGCATCAAATCAGGTGAACTCAAAGATATCAAAGGAGTTCCCACATCCTTTCAATCAGAAGTGTTAGCCAAACAATACGGAGTACCGCTGACAACCCTCGACGAAATTGACAGAATTGACGTAGCCATTGACGGCGCTGACGAAGTAGATCCGCACCTCAACTTAATTAAAGGTGGCGGCGCCGCCCACACCCGCGAAAAAGTAGTCGATTGTCTCGCTACTCAGTTTATTGTAGTAGTTGACAGTTCCAAAATGGTAGATAAATTGGGTTCGACTTTTCGCGTCCCCATCGAAGTAATACCGATGGCAATTACCCCCGTTACTCGCGCCATCGAAAAATTGGGAGGTAAACCAGAACTCCGCATGGGAATCAGAAAAGCAGGCCCGGTAATTACCGACCAAGGTAATATGGTAATCGACGTTCAATTTGATAACCTTGACAATCCTGCGGAATTAGAAAAAACTTTGAATAACATTCCAGGCGTGTTAGAAAATGGCTTGTTTGTCAATTGTACAGATTTGGTTTTGGTTGGCGAAATTAAGGACGGCAAACCTGTAGTCCGCGAGATTTCTAAATAGTTATTGTAGTTATTGCATGGTGCGTCGGGACAGAATATTTTAGCAGCATACTCAAGAAGATTCAGCCTGACGCACCCTACGGTTAATTAGCTACTCAAGCTTTTTATATCATGTCCGATCGATTAACCGCACTAATCTTTGTTCGTAGTGCGGACTTAAGTCCGCAGCATTTTACGGACTTAAGTCCGCACTACGAACCGTTTTTGTGATGGTAATCAAGTTACCAATAACCAATAACCAATAACCAATAACCAATAACCAATTCCCACCTCACTCACTTCAAAATTGCTATAATAGTATAAATTCGTATCTCTATTTTGATCGTGCAATATCGCAGATTCGGCCGCACAGAATTATCCATGCCAGTCTTTTCCTGCGGCGGCATGAGATATCAACACAAATGGCAAGATGTACCAGCAAATGAAATTCCACCAGACAATCAACAAAATCTAGAATCGACAATTCGTTACTCTATCGAATGCGGCATCAATCACATAGAAACTGCTCGCGGTTACGGCACTTCTGAGATGCAGTTGGGGTGGATTTTGCCGCAGTTCCCCCGCGAAAAGTTGATAATTCAAACGAAAGTTTGTCCTCAACCAGACTCCCAGAAATTTCGCGAGGAGTTTGATAAATCCTTAGCTTATTTGCAACTAGAATACGTCGATTTGCTGTCAATACATGGCATTAATACTTGGGAATTGCTAGAGGATTGTATGCGTCCTGGCGGCTGCATGGATGTTGCTAGAAAATTGCAAGCAGAGGGCAAAGTTCGGTTTATCGGTTTTTCAACTCACGGGCCAACGGATGTGATTGTCAAAACAATTGAAACCAATCAATTTGATTATCTTAACTTGCACTGGTACTACATCAATCAAAATAATTGCCCAGCAATTGAAGCTGCTAAACGTCACGACATGGGCGTTTTTATTATCAGTCCTTCTGACAAAGGTGGTCAACTTTACAGCCCGCCCCAAAAATTGGTAGATTTGTGCTATCCCCTGAGTCCGATGGTGTTTAACGATTTGTTTTGTTTGTCGCATCCGCAAATACATACTTTGAGTTTGGGTGCAGCCAAACCTGAAGATTTTAACGAGCATCTCAAAGCTGTAGAATTGTTGGATAAAGCGGATGAATTGTTGCCGCCGATATTAGCCAAGTTGGAAAAAGCAGCGATTGATAAATTAGGAGAAGATTGGTTTAAGACTTGGGATGTGGGTTTGCCAACTATCGAAAATACTCCTGGAGGTGTTAACATTCGAGTGATTTTGTGGCTGTGGAATTTGGCGAATGCTTACGATATGATCGACTATTGCAAGATGCGCTACAACCTCTTAGGTAACGCCAGCCACTGGTTTCCTGGCCAAAAAGCCGTGAAGCGCAGCTATCCCGTAGGGAATCGCCTCGACGAATTAGACTTGCGTCGCTGTCTCGCCCACAGCCCCCACGCTGCCACAATTCCTAGTATATTGCAAAAAGCCGATCGGCTTTTTGGAGGCGAATCGGTGCAGCGTCTTTCCCAAGAATAATCTAAAAAAAAACCCGGTTTCGACAGAGAAACCGAGTGAGTTAACCGGAACACATGAGTAAAACTCAAGCGCACACAATTAGCCTATACTCAAAAAACTCTCACAACCATCACCCATCCGTCTCATCCATTCGGGCGATATAACTTTTTTTTCCAAACTCGCTCCCATTTTGCTTTGATCTGAGATAAAACAGTTAATAATCCACTGAGGTATCTTTTATGACTCTCAAACGCCGAGACTTCTTGTATTTGCTAACAGCTAGCGTCGGAGCTATTACCGCAGGTGCTTGTCAAGCGTCAGGAAATAGTGTAGTTCAAGCAACTGCCATTGCAGAAAGCCCAAAAATAGCTCAAACTCCCGGGCCTTTTACACTGCCGCCTCTGCCTTACGAATACAATGCTTTAGAACCGCACATCGATGCGCGGACAATGCAATTTCACCACGACAAACATCACGCTGCTTACGTTAAAAACCTCAACGAAGCTGTCAGCAAACACCCGCAACTCAAAAATATTAGTGCGGAAAATATGCTCAAAGATTTGAGCAAAGTGCCGGAAGATATTCGCACAACCGTGCGTAATAACGGTGGCGGACATCTAAATCACAGTATGTTTTGGGAAATCATGAGTCCCAAAGGTGGCGGCGAACCAACAGGGGCAATTGCCGCAGCAATCAAGCAAAGTTTCGGCAGTGTAGAGGATTTTAAAGCCAAATTTAACGAAGCTGGTACTAAGCGTTTTGGCAGCGGTTGGGTTTGGCTGGTTCGTAACAAAGCAGGCAAACTTGAGATTGCAACTACTGCTAATCAAGACACTCCTTTTATGGAAGGAAATTATCCAATCATGGGCAACGATGTTTGGGAACACGCTTATTATCTCAAGTACCAAAACCTCCGCGCCGACTATCTAAAAGCTTGGTGGAATGTGGTTAATTGGACGGAAATTAACAAGCGTTACGAAAAGGCGATCGGCTAATATTGTTTGTAGTAAGGACTTTAGTCCTGCTTCAAAGTGGCTTGTAGTAAGGACTTTAGTCCTGCTTCAAAGTGGTTTGTAGTAAGGACTTTAGTCCTGCTTCACTTAAAAAACGGCTGTGGCTAGCGAATCGGGCGATCGACTTGCCGTACAACTTTCCGCAAGTAAACGCAGTGGCGCGCGCCCTGACTCGTCGGCGTAGTGAATGCTTCAACTGACTCAACAGTGCCTCCCAAATGCTCGATCGCACTTTGCAACTGAGTCTCTTCCTCCAGCGTCCAATTTCCCCGGTAAAGTACCGCCAAACCGCCATCTTTCAGCAGCGGTAGCGCGCATTTAGCGCACAGAGAAGCAGCTCCAACCGCTCGCAGAAATGCTATATCGTAAGCTTGTTTGTGCTGCGGTTGTCGCGCAATTTCATCGGATCTGCCCAGCAAAGTCGCAGCATTTTCTATCGCTAAAGACGGCAAAACTGTATCCAAAAAAGTGATTTTCTTGCGAGTAGAATCGAGCAAAGTAACCGATAAATGCGGTAGGGCGATCGCGATCGGCAACCCCGGAAAACCCCCACCAGTCCCAATGTCGATCGCTTTGAACGGCGACTCAACGGGAAAATCGTTATTTTCCGCCAAATTTTGATTGGCTGGCAACAGTCTGGCAATTCCCCGCAGAGAATCCCACAAATGTTTTTCCCAAAACTCGACTGGCTCAGTAATTCGAGTTAAATTCAAGGAACGATTTCCCTCAACAATTAACTCGTAAAGCCGCTGAAATTGTTGCTGCTGCGACTGATCCGGCTGCCAATTCAGCGTTTGTTGCCACAACTCATTCATTTCGGGCAACATCATAATTTCCGTTTGGTTCATTTTCTAATAAATATCAAAACAACTAATGACTAATGACTACTGACTACTGACTGAGAGGGCAGGTTTTGCCTCTTTTTAGTCACTTGTATCTCGTGCTTCTTAGCTAAACCAGCCCCTGCAAAATGCTAATGACTACTGACTACTGACTAACAAAACTCGTTTCCTTAGCCTCTAATTTCGCGCGATCGACCTCCTGCAAATTCCCACTATCTAAAGTCCAAAACTTATCAGCAACACTCAACAAATCGCTCGCATCGTGAGTAACAATCAACAAAGTCCAGTGACTTTTCAACTTACCCAACAAGCTTACCAACTGTCGGCGCATCGACCAATCCAAACCCGCCGTCGGTTCATCCAAAAGCAGCAAATGCGGCTGCCGAATTAGCTGCACCGCCAGGGCTACCCGGCGCTGTTGTCCACCACTCAAAGCGTGGGGAGAAGCCCGCAGCGGCAAATGTCCGAGTCCCACCTCTGTCATTGCTGAGTTAATTTGTTCTTGTCCCAACTCAGGATGTCCCAACCGCAATTCTTCTAAAATTGTGCCGCCGCAAAAATGCCTTTCGGGAAACTGAAACACTAAACCTCCTAACTGTTGCAAGTGTTCCGGTGTTAATTCTTGTTCGCGCCAGCGGATGTCGCCGCTAGTTTTTTCCGCTAAACCTGCTAATATTTCTAAGAGCGTACTTTTGCCGGAACCGCTGCGGCCCACAATCAGCCCCATTTGCTGCGACGGCAGTTCTAAGTTGATATTTTTCAGAATAGCATTCGGACAGGCTGTAGGATGATAGACTAAGTTTTTCAGATAAAGCATTAACGTAATTGGGAATTGGGAATTGGGAATTGGGAATTGGGAATTGGGAATTGGGAATTGGTAATCGTGTATCCCTCAGCTTCTGGTTGTGCTATTAATAGTTAAGGTTGTTTTTAGCGGGTGCCGATCGCCTACAATTATTTTACATAAATCTTTACAAAAATCCGCCTTTTTTTTTAAGCTTTCCCTTTTGACTTTTCACTTTTTTTATGGTATATTTTAATAATGGAAATCTGTGCTTCCTTATATTACAAGTCACACTACCATTATTAAAATATACCGCAAGCAGCCGAAAAAATCAAGCAAATTTAACTGTTTTTTTGGTCGCGGCTTGAGCAGTGTGAGAATTCAACTCTCTTGTTTCCAGTTTACAACATATTTCACTCAGAGAATTGACGATGACGAAAACCTCTTTAGCATCGGTTGGCAAGCAAATGTTAAGTTATAAACAGACAGTACGGGCGATCGCCTGTGGAAGTGCGATCGCCCTGAGCATCTGCATTAACTCCGCAGTAGCGGGCGATCCCTTTCGCAGCAGCAACCCCCAGGCGATCGGGCCCAACACCGAAACCGCCTTCAAAACAATGTTTCAGCAAGGAAACTACAAAAAAGCAAAAGCCCAAATTCAACAAGCACTATCAGCCGAACCAAACGAACCGCTAGCCTATGCAATAGCAGCCTCCCTATCCTACATCGAGCAAGACTTCAACTCCATGAATTCCTACGCGCAAAAAACCCGCGAAGTTGGCGAAAAATTGACCAAAACCAACCCCTTGCGCGGCAACCTATACACAGCAGTCGGTCACTTTCTAGAAGGAGCAAATGCCGTAGCCAAAGAAGGAACAGCCAAAGGCGCGCCCCAAGCACTCAACAAACTGCGAGTAGTATTTCAATACCTAGATGCAGCCGAAAAAATAGATCCCAACGACCCAGAACTCAACCTGCTCAAAGGCTACATGGACTTAATGTTAGCCAAAAACCTGCCCTTTTCCAACCCCAGCGAAGCCATTCAAAGACTCGAACAAAAAGCCTCACCCCGCTACTTAGCTTATCGCGGCATCGCAGTAGGCTATCGAGACTTAAAAAAGTACGATCGCGCCCTAGAATTTGCCAACAAATCCCTAGCAGAAACACCCAACAATCCAGAAATCCTTTATCTCAAAGCACAAATTTTATTTGCTCAAGCCAAGACTCAATCCAACAACAAAACCATACTTGAAGAAGCCAGAAAAAACTTCGACGCAGCCTTAGCAAAACCCGACCAACTACCGCGCAGTTTAGTAGCCGAAATCTTCTTTCAGCAGTGCAAAACCCGCAGCAGCCTCGACAGCAAATCGCGCAACTGTGACCCGATGCGCGATAAAATTAGAGATGCAGATGGCATCTGGGGGCCGACGGCTTTACCACCACTATAAAAACCCCAAAAAACAACGATGAAAGTACAGTTTCGCGAATTTAACCCCTTCGACCTCTGGATTTGGCTGAAGTTTAGCAACGTGCCTTCAAACGGTGAAAAACAGTATGTTGAAGAAGTATTTGACTCTTGGTTTTTCTTGGGAAAACTAGGGGGATTTAATGCCGAAAATTTGCAAGTTCAAGATGAAGGCTTAGATATTAGTGACATGGATTATGATACTAATCGAGCCGACCAAAGTATGATGGCTTTGATGCACAATATGGGAGAAATGGAGTATCAAGGTTCTTGGGCTCGCTGTTGGTTTGATTTAGGGACTAGCGACGCTATCGGTATCGATGTTTTAATTAATGTTTTCCAGCAACTAAGCAAAGAATTCGTGACGGTTGAAGAATTGATTATCGGTGGAGAACATCCAGACTGGCCTGTGGAAAATAGTCGCAGTCGAGAGGCTTTTGTCCCTGACAATTACTCATCATAGGTCATTAGTCATTAGTCATATCGTTTCCGGTTGCATCGGAATGATTTAACCTTACTAGAACACAGAGGACACAGAGAGAGAGAATAGAGATATGAATACAGGACGATGCTACCGGATTTGATATCATTGGTTATTAGGGGCGGGTTTGACCGGGGATATTTGCTATAGCTAACAACACAGATCAACCCGCCCCTTCCGCGTTACTTTTCTCTACCGAATATTAGTAGGCAAAATGCTGTAGAGCAAAGAGTTGATAAAACCCAGTGCTACAGCGCCCAACAAAGCACTCCAAATTCCCCACCGCAAGCGAAATCCTTCGACTAGCCAAGCCGCCAAGCCAAAGATAGCAGCGTTGATAACAATCATAAACAAACCAAAAGTTACCAACACCAATGGAAAACCCAAAATGACAAAAAGCGGCCGCACCAAAGCATTCAGCAATCCAAAAACCGCTGCCGAAATCATTGCTTTTCCAAAAGTGTCAATATCTACCCCGATGGGCAACTTGGAAAGAATAAAAAAGCTCACCGAAGTTACCAGCCAAGCAATTGCCAACGAAACGATATCCATTTGCTTATCTCCTTGAAAAAAACCTAAACATTAAATCGGAACAACAACACATCCCCCTCTTGTACAATATAATCTTTTCCTTCACTGCGAACTAAGCCTTTTTCCTTAGCTGCATTCATCGCGCCCGTAGCCACCAAATCTTCGTAAGCTACAGTTTCGGCCCGGATGAAACCCCGCTCAAAGTCCGAGTGAATCACCCCCGCAGCTTGCGGTGCTAACATTCCCGCGATAATCGTCCAAGCGCGAGTTTCCTTTGGCCCGCTAGTGAAATAAGTCCGCAAACCCAATAATTCGTAAGTAGCTCGAATCAGGGATTTTAAGCCACCTTCTTTCACCCCCAGAGATTCTAGGAAATCCGTGCGTTCTTCCTCGGATAACTCCACCAATTCTGACTCAACTTGCGCCGAAACTGTGACAACTTTAGCATTTTCTGCTTCTGCTACTTCCCGCACTTGTTCGACATAGCTATTTCCCGTAGATAAATCGTCCTCAGACACGTTAGCAGCGTAGATAATTGGTTTGTTTGTCAGTAATTCCAAACCTTTAACTAATTCAGTTTCTTCGTCCGTGAAACTGTACTGTCGCGCAGGTTTGCCCGCATTTAAAAGCTCGACCAACTTTTCGAGCAAGTCCACTTCTGCCTGAGCTTCTTTATTGTTGCGGGCTAGCTTGCGAGTGCGATCGAGCCTGCGTTCAATTTGAGCTAAATCTGCTAAAATTAATTCGAGATTGATAATGTCAATATCTCGCTGGGGATCGACAGAACCCGCAACGTGAATGATATCATCGTTGTCAAAACAGCGGACAACGTGGACGATCGCATCTACAGCCCGAATGTGAGACAAAAACTGATTTCCTAGTCCTTCCCCCTGACTCGCCCCCTTCACCAAACCCGCAATATCCACAAACTCCATCCGCGTCGGCACAGTTTGCGCAGAATTGCCAATATTGCTCAGCACCTTCAGCCGTTCGTCGGGTACTGCCACGATACCCGTATTTGGCTCGATCGTACAAAAAGGAAAATTAGCAGCAGTCGCCTTGGCATTAGCCACCAAAGCATTAAACAGAGTTGATTTGCCAACATTAGGCAGTCCGACAATTCCGGCAGTAAGCATAGCTATTTAGAAACATATCACTGTATCAAAATATCATAAGCAATAGCAATATATCTGACTTGTCCCTTCTAACTTTTACAGCTAAGCTTGAATAAATATACAACTTGAGGTAGATGGCTCAATGGTTAACCAGTGGTTAAGCAAAGTAACGATAGCTGTGGGGCTGTCGCTGCCTCTGTTAGGGCTTACAGCAGCTACCGTTTTCGCTGAGATGGTCAAAATTTCGGTGATTAACAACAGTGGGAAGACGATGACAGTCCTCCAGTCGGGTAGTTCCGACGATGATTGGGGAGAAAACCTGTTAGACGGTCCGCTTGCCGATCGGGGCACTGTCCCTTTTGAATTTGATTCAGCTGAGTACGAGGGTGATATCTCGGGGGGCTGTGTTTTTGATGTCAGGGCCCAATACTCTGACGGCACATACACTGATTTGCGTGGTATTAACTTTTGTAAAGAGAGTTCGATCAACTTCAATTAATCGATAATCTACGCAAAAACCGAGTTTTTTCAAGTCTGATATTCCACAAAAAGATTGGGGACTTTGGAAAAATTCGGTTTTTGCGATCGACCTCACAAACAATCTTAAATTTCGCGATCGACTAAAACATCATTTAGATTGGTTCAGGGATTGTCTGAGGAATAGGCCCCGGAACCGTTTGAGGAATCGGAGAAGGTACAGGTTCCGGCACCGGCGCAGGAATCGGTTCCGGTACCGGGCCAGGAATCGGTTCGGGTACAGGGCCAGGCACCGGTGGCGATGCGGGTATAGTCGGCAGCCCCGGTTCGGTACTCGGAATTTGCGGGCCTGGAAACGGAGTAGGATTGGGAGAAATCATGTTATTGTTTTGCTCGCTAATAGAGATGTCTCAAAAACATTTTGTTGCCACTCATAGCTATACTTTCAAACAAAAACAACTGAGTGGTCAGATTGTTGAATCTCATTATATTAAATTTAAACTTGTGGCTAAAACATCTATCTAAATAGCTATAATTTAATGTTACGTTGCATAAAAATATGCCTTCGGTATTAAACTAAATATCAAATACAGCAATCAAGATTAAGCGTGTCACCAGCAAACTCTCAACAACAAACACCCCTATTAGATGCTTTGCGCGATCGCACAAATCACCATCACTCGCCATTCTACGCCCCCGGACACAAACGCGGACAAGGCATCTCTCAGCAGCTAGTTGACTTATTCGGTGCGACAGTATTTCGATCGGACTTGCCAGAATTACCAGAATTAGATAATCTATTTAACCCAGAGGGCGTAATTGCCGAAGCTCAAAATCTAGCAGCCGAAGCATTTGGAGCCCAACATACTCGGTTTTTAGCAAACGGTTCAACTTGCGGAATCATCGCGGCAATTGTAGCGACTTGTGGCCCTGGCGATAAAATTATCTTACCTCGAAATATCCACTCCTCGGCAATATCCGGCTTAATTTTATCCGGCGCAATACCAATTTTTGTCAATCCAGAATACAACCCGGATTGGGATATTGCCAACAGCATCACCCCAGAAGCCGCAGCAGCAGCCCTTGAGCAACATTCCGACGCGAAAGCAGTAATGGTCGTCTACCCAACCTATCACGGCGTTTGTGGGGATTTGCGGGCGATCGCCCAAATTACCCATCAATACAACATACCATTATTAGTAGACGAAGCCCACGGCGCGCACTTTAACTTTCATCCAAACTTGCCAGAGCCGGCCCTATCAGCCGGTGCCGATTTAACAGTACAATCAATTCACAAAACTCTCGGTGCAATGACACAAGCATCGATGCTGCACGTCAAGGGCGATCGTATAAATATCCAAAAATTAAATAGAGCATTGCAGTTAGTACAATCCACCAGTCCGAGTTACATACTGTTAGCATCCTTAGATGCAGCCCGCCAACAAATCGCACTCCGCGGCAAAGAGTTAATGGCGCAAACTTTAGTATTAGCAGAAAAAGCGCGATCGCGCATCAGTCAAATTCCCGGCTTATCAGTTTTAGAACTGTTAAATACACCTGGTTTTGCCACATTAGACAGAACCAGGCTAACAGTAAAAGTATCAGACTTAGGAATCACAGGATTTGCAGCTGATGAAATTCTGCACTCGGAACTCGCAGTCACCGCAGAATTGCCAATGCCGCAACATCTAACATTTATTATCAGCTTGGGAAATACAGAATCAGATATTGACAATTTAGTTAAAGCTTTTACGATTTTAGAAGGGAGGAAGAAGCAAGAAGGAAGAAGGAAGAAGAAAGAAGGAAGAGGAAAGAGGTAAGATTTTTCCGATACCCCACTCTCCCACTCTCCCACTCTCCCACTCCCCCACTCTCCCCCACTCTCGCCGCGCGAGGCTTTCTTTTTTCCAGCCGAAACAGTACCCGCAGACAAAGCAGTCGATCGCCTGTGCGCCGAACTCATCTGTCCCTATCCCCCAGGAATACCAGTCCTGATGCCAGGTGAAATCATTACCCCAGCAGCCGTTGACTACCTGCAACAAATCCTGGCCGCCGGCGGCAAAATCACAGGTTGCAGCGATCCCGACCTCCAAACTCTCAAGGTTGTGCGACAGTAAATATGAAGGAGATCGGAAATTAGGAAATGACGAAAGTGGGAAAATCTTCCTTCTTCCTTCTTCCTTCTTCCTTCTTCCTTCTTCCTTCTATTTAAAATCAAACTATGCTTTGGCCCTACGTCACTCCTGGTATCCCAGACGATTTATTTGAACGTTTACCGGGAATTCCCATGAGTAAGCGGGAAGTCCGGCTGCTGTTAATCTCCCACCTGCGGCTGCAAGCAGATTCAGTGGTGTGGGACATCGGTGCAGGTACTGGTACGATCGCCGTAGAAACAGGTTTGCTGTGCCCCAAAGGTCGGATTATCGCCGTCGAAAGAGACGAAGAAGTAGCAAGCTTGATTCGCCGAAATTGCGATCGATTCGAGCTCAAAAACGTAGAAGTCATCGAAGGTAGCGCCCCTGAATGCCTCGAAAACCTCCCGGAACACCCCCACCGAGTCTGTATCGAAGGAGGGCGCCCCATTAAAATGATTCTCAAGGAAGTCTGGCGGTACTTGCAGCCCCGCGGTCGAGTTGTCGCCACAGCATCGAATTTAGAAAATCTTTACGCCCTTTCCGAAAGCTTCGCCGAGTTGCAAGTCCGCAACATCGAGGTAGTCCAGTCCGCCGTCAACCGTTTAGAAACTCGGGGCTTGAGTCAAACCTTTGCCGCCGTCAATCCCATTTTTATTCTCAGCGGCGAAAAGCTGGATTAGTCATCAGTCCTCAGTCCTCAGTCATTGGTCATTAAACTTAGATACTCCCACACCCCATCACAGACGATCGTCTGGGCTTGAAGTATCGATATGACTCTGAACTCATTCCTAAATGCAATTCTTAACCTTTTTTACGCTCGCTTAACGTTCATACTTATAATAAGGCAGACCTTAGCTCGAGCGATCGCCTGAGTTGAAATTTTGGATCGCCGGTTGAGGATGGGGGACGAACCTGTCACCTTAACCATCCTTGCATCCTTGCATCCCAAATCGACCGAGCCCGCCCAAAAAACAAAATTTTAGACCCTAGTTCCAACCCCCAGATTCATCTGTGGACTAAATCTAAAATCTAAAATCGACCGCTCTGCCGTCTGCTGTGAGAAATTTATTTTATGCCTTGGTCCCGTATTTTAAGTGGAATAGTTGCGATCGCCCTTGCTTTGGGAATGATTATTATGGGCGGATGGTACTTCACCGTCGGCTTTGGCGTTATCGTCTACCTCGGTCAATTGGAATATTTTCAATTAGCCAGGGCTAAAGGCATTGCACCGGCTGCCAAAACTACCTTAGCTGTCAGTCAAGGCCTGCTAATTACTGCCGCCCTCGCACCGCAATTCGTAGACGCGATGTTCCCCCTAGCCGGAACCTTAATCTGTTTCTACCTGTTATTCCGACCTAAATTATCGATGATCGCCGATATTGCCGCTTCTATTTTAGGATTGTTCTACGGTGGCTATTTGCCCAGCTACTGGGTGCGGCTGCGAGTCGGCCTCGATCCGGCAAATCTTGCTACAACCCAATTTTCGCAAACAGTAGCCAGCAGTTTACCCGTTAACATTTATCCGTCACAGTCTTGGACAAATTCCAGCAGCATATCTTTAGGATTGACTTCGCTGCTGCTGGCTTTCCTCTGCATCTGGGCCGCTGACATTGGCGCTTATTTTGTCGGCAAATTCTTCGGCCGCACTAGCCTCTCCCACATCAGCCCCAAAAAAACCGTTGAAGGTGCTGTATTTGGTGTTTGCGGCAGCATCGCCGTCGCCGTCGCCGGGTCTTGGTATTTGCAATGGCCGGGGTGGCCCTATACAGGAGCTGTTTTTGGTTTGTTGATTGGCGTTGCTAGCTTGTTGGGAGATTTAACTGAGTCGATGATGAAGCGAGACGCCGGCGTTAAGGATTCGGGACAGTTGATCCCCGGTCACGGCGGCATTCTCGATCGCACTGACAGTTATGTTTTTACCGCACCCTTAGTCTACTATTTTGTAACTTTGCTGTTGCCCGCGATCGACTCTTTTTTAATTAATCGGTAATTGGTTATTTGTTATGGGTTATTTGTGATTGGTTATTTGCTCTGGGATTGGGCATTGGAGGCTCTGACTATGGGTATCTCTTCCCAGGCAGAGCTTGGAAGGTTACAAGGTTACAAGCTTACAAATAACTAATAACAAATAACTAATAACAAATAGCTAAGGCAAAACTCTAATTCCACCCCGACAAACAATCTCCCCCGGAGTCAAAATCAACTCATCAATTGCAACTTCCTGTCCGAAATCAATTTTAAAATCATTGAAATCACTAATCTTTAATTCTCCATCGACTTCGATTTCTGGTGCTTCAAACATCAACTCGTGACCGCTAGCAATCCGCAAACCAGTCCGTAATACAACAGGAATTTGCGTACCCCCAGCGCGCAAAATAGTCGCCGAAAGCGTCAACTTCCCCGCCTCAATTTTTATCTGAGAATCTTGCAATTTCAGAGATTTTTCTCTATCTGTCAGCGGCAGCAGCGGCAGCAAAAATTCGCTCAAAGCATCAGCCAGCAAAGGCGCTTTCAGCGACGCATTCAAATCCGCTTGGTCGAGCCTCAAAACGCCTGTGACCGGAACGGATTCGAGGAGGCGCAGCGGTTTGCCTTTGAGAGCTTGACCGAGGTTGATGCGAATGCCGCTGCCCTCTAAGGCAACTTCTGTTAGGTGTAATCCTTTATACACAGCACCGAGGGCGGCAGCAGTTACTTTGGGGATCGCACCGCTGAAGATTTGTCGATCGCTCCCCTCAATTTTCACTTTCAACTCGTCAACCTGCTGAACTTGCGATCGCAGCCACAACTGCACCGCCGGAGACAGCACCGAACTCGCGATCCGGCTGCCTTGACTCCGCGGCGGTGCCCCTGACCCATCGCCGAGATTAGCAGTCTCACCAGAACTAGCAGCGCCAGCTTTATTGTCAAATTGAAGAGAGTTGCGATCGACAGTCATAAACAATTTCAAAATATAAACCTTAAATATTCAAGCACAGAAATTTAACAGGAACTCGCATCGGGGCTCACAAACCCAGTTTGTGCGATCCCGAGGCGAATTTCGCGATCGAGCGTATAAATTTAACTGGGTGTACGGGATTTATGGTAGTGTTGGTCTATGGTCGGGTCAGACCAACAAATCTCAAATTAACAACAAACTAACGGCGCAAGATAGTCTGCCACGACTCTTTTCCTCCCAGTTGTTGCACAACACATTCACGGTTACGCCATAAGGACAATCTACACCGGGCGCAACGCCCTGTAAGGATTGCTCATCATTAGAATTTATTTCCCGCTAGGAATTCAACATTGGTAGTAAGGTTAAGTTCATCTAAACCTGTCGTATTTCCTCCCCCAACGCAGCAGCGTTGGCGGTTTCCAAAATCCCGTCATGTCTGATGAAAGGCTGCAAAAAATTCTTGCCCAGTGGGGCATTGCCTCTCGCCGTCTGGCAGAACAGATGATTGTCGCTGGACGAGTCCGAGTTAATGGCAATATTGCTCGCTTAGGACAAAAAGCAAATCCCGATCGCGATTTCATCGAAGTCGATGGAGTCCCAGTAAAACCAACGGATCGACCCGCTTGTGTCTATCTGTTGCTCAACAAACCCGCAGGTGTAGTTTCTACTTGCAGCGATCCCAGAGCCCGATCGAAAGTTCTCGACTTACTACCGCCAAAACTGCGCTATGGTCAAGGCATTCACCCCGTAGGACGGTTAGATGCAGATTCCACCGGCGCTCTCTTGCTCACCAATAATGGTAAGCTGACATTTTGTTTGACCCATCCGCGTCACTCGATCGCCAAAACTTATCAAGTTTGGGTGCGAGGCGATCCCCCGGAACCCATACTGCAAGCGTGGCGTCAGGGCATCATCCTGTCCGGTAGAAAGACTTTGCCGGCAAAAGTGAAAATTCTCGATCGCGCGCATGACCAAACTCTGTTAGAAGTAATTCTATCAGAAGGAAGAAACCGACAGATTCGGCGCACCGCCGAGCAGTTGGGACATCCCGTGGTACGCCTGCACCGCACAGCCATTGGCCCGATTCAATTGCAGCCACCAGGCTCGCCAATATTGCCACCGGGCTGCTACCGACCCTTAGAAGATGCAGAAATTATTTTTTTATGGAATCTAGTCAACCTAACATCAATAAGCGTGCCAGTAAATCTCGAGGAGCACAGCATATGACAAAGAATTTATTGTTTTTATTCTTCAAAACAACTAAGCAGAAACTGCACTCCCAAGAGCCCGAAACTCCTCAGAAGAAGCTAGCGGAAATAGGGACTCAACTCCGCGAGTACCGCGAACAGCAGTCGATTTCTTTGGACAAAGTAGCCGTGGTAACAATGATTCGGCGGAATCTGCTGCAAGCCATTGAGGACGGTCAACTAGACCAACTCCCCGAACCGATCTACACTCAAGGTTTGATCAAGCGCTACGCCGAAGCAATGGGTTTGGACGCAACTAAGTTTGCTGACTTTTTCCCGCCGATCGAACCGCCGGCGCGATCGAGAACCAAAATATCCTGGCAACATCTGCCTCAGTTGCGCCCGATGCACCTCTACCTCTTTTACACATTTCTAATTATCTGTTCGGTGAACGGCTTATCTCAATTGATGGGCAGTTCTGTGACAGCAAAAAATGGTGCGGGAACCCAAGAACTTGCCCTCGATCGGCAAAAACAAGATAGTTTAACTGCCTCAGCATCCAGCACCTCAAAAAATCAGAAACCTGATGGTCACGTGGCTGTCAAAGCAGCAATAAACGGTCAAAAATCAGATAAATCTAGCAATAAACCAGTGATGGTCAGCCTCACTTTTAAGGCAGAATCTTGGATGCAGATTGAAGTCGATGGCAAAACAGAATTTGAGGGAATTTTGCCGATCGGGACTGTACGCACCTGGGAGGCCGATCGCAAATTGGTAGTTGTAGCGGGTAACGCCGGGGGAGTAATGATTGCCGTTAATAACGGACAACCAGAACTAATCGGAGCCCCTGGAGTTCCCAAAGAACTTGTTTTTAAAGCAGACGAACTCAAGCCTGCAGCCGAGGTCAAAAATCAAGGTTAATCGGTCACGAGGCATGAGGCATCGGGCATGGTTAATCGGTAATAATTAGTAGTTTTTCTAATCACAAATAACAATGCCCGATGCCCAATTACCCATTCCCCACTATCAATTTTTCTCCGGAGTGCGCCTGCTGATATAAGTCATAGTTTTGAGCCGATCGCGCACCTCCCAATTCAAAGCTTCGCGCCGATACCGCCAGCCCCAATTTCCCTCAGCTTTCCCCGGAAAATTCATCCGCGCGTCGGTATCCAAACCCAACAAATCTTGAAACGGCACAACTGCCAAATTAGCCACAGAAGTCCAGCCCATCCGGATTAAAGACCAGTGAATTCCTTGAGGTTCGATGCAGCCCAAATAACGCAAAACCTCATCTCTTTCGTGGTTTTGCAGTTGATTGAACCAGCCGACAGTCGTGTCGTTGTCGTGAGTGCCGGTATAAACTACGCAGTTTGGAGTGAAATTGAAAGGCCAAAAAGGATCCTCCGGGCCCGCGCCGAAAGCAAACTGCAAAATCTTCATTCCCGGAAACTCGAACCGATCGCGCAAAGCTTCCACTTCCGGAGTAATTAGCCCCAAATCCTCAGCAATAATCGGCAAGTTCTCAAACTTTTGATGAATTACCTCAAACAAAGCCGTTCCCGGGGCTTTAATCCACTCTCCCTCCATCGCAGTTTCCTGCCCGCGCTTCACCGCCCAGTAAGCGTCAAATCCTCTAAAATGGTCGATCCGGCTCACATCTACATAATCGAAAAGCGCCTCAAAACGCTGCACCCACCACTCAAAATTATTTGCTTCCAGCGCCTCCCAATTGTATACCGGGTTGCCCCACAATTGACCTGTTGCGCTGAAGTAATCCGGGGGAACTCCCGCCATTAAAGCTGGTTCTCCGCTTGCTTCATGCAAACAGAATAATTCCGGATGTGACCAAACATCCGCGCTGTCGTGAGCTACATAAATCGGAATGTCGCCAATAATTTTAATTTCGCGCAGGTTCGCATAGCGCTTCAACTCTGTCCACTGGCGGAAAAACTCGAACTGGACGTATTTGTAGTAATAAATCTCAGTATTTAGATCCTGCCGCCACTTGTCTAGCGCTTCCGGTTTGCGCTGGGCAATTTCAGGTTCCCAAGTGTGCCAGCTACCACCGTTGAATCTGTCTTTTAGTGCCATAAACAAGGCATAATCATCCAGCCAAAGCGCTTTGCTCTCACAAAAAGCCGAGAATTCTCTTTGCTGTACCTGCGATGCTTTCGCTTTGAAATTGTCGCAGGCTTTTTTGAGCAGAGGTATCTTGTGCGCGATCGCCCGATCGAATTCTACTGTATCCAGCGCAAATTCCGGCGAAGAATCTAAATCTTCATCGCACAGCAATTGCTCGTCCCGCAGAATCTCCGGGCTCAACAGCATTGGATTTCCTGCCATTGCTGAATAGCACGAATAAGGAGAATTGCCGTATCCAGTCGGGCCCAGCGGCAATATCTGCCAGTATTGCTGGTCGCTCTCTACTAAAAAGTCAATAAACTTATATGCTTCTATGCCCATGTCCCCAACGCCGAATCGGCTGGGAAAGGATGTTGGGTGGAGTAAAATGCCGCTCGATCGGGGAAAAAGCATAATCTATGTAAAGATATAGGAGTTCAACATTGACAATTTGACCGATAGTCCCTATTGGTAAAACTTCGCAGTTTTGAGGGCGATTTTCAGGGCAAATACTTTTGCGATTGTCTCATATTTTATGGCGGAACGTGCTTGCTAAATATTTGTATCGCCATCTCATCACAATTGCTGACCTGAGCCAAAAACATCAAGCTCTTCACTTGCGCCCTTGCTTCCAATACACGAATCCTAAAAAGCCGGCAAACAGCAAGCGAGCCTGCGAAGCGAGAATTATTGAATTCGTCTATTGCAGGCAATTGGGTTCTATTACCCAGGAGCGCTTGCTACTAAATATTTTGGTCGATCGTACCCGGTTTCTGCACAAGTGTTGAATATAAATTTTCTCTGACTTGCACCGAATCTCTCTGGAGTCGTAAATTGCCCTCAAAGCCAAAAATCGTCATAAAGTTGAGTATAAACCTCGTCTTTCTCAGACGGCTTGACATTGTTTGGGAATTGCTTGGAAAATCGATCGACTAGCAGCATGAAGATATCCACATTCACCTTAAAGGTGAGCGAGACAACCCATAGTGGGACTTGCAAGTTAAATAACAACTGCTCGAAACCACCCGTTTGGTGCATTGCACTCTCAAAATAACAGCTACAAGCAATCACTTTAAGTCAGGGCAGGGTCGGTTTCAGCAGAAAACTAGACTCAATCCTAGAAATAGCCCAGAGAGCAGGCGCAATTCTCACTGCGTACCGCACAACGGGATTTGAGTTGCGGTCTGGGAGGTTGTGGTTCGAGCCATGTTCAACAGTGGATACCTTCTTTTCCACAATCTTCTGGCCTGTGTCAAACCAGTTCCCGCCACAAGATGCGACTGCTTTGCCCCAACTCCCAAACACTATGCAGTAAGTCATTCGCCAATCGCATCAGCCATCGTTCTTCTTGAGCCAACGCACAAAGAGACCGACTGTTTTTGTATCTCAAGAAACAGTCGGCTGCGAAATTACCAGTGAAGATGCTGAGTTTAAGTTTGCTTGTTGAACAATTTCTGCGCTTGTCTGAGAGCTATAGCGCCGACGTTGTAAGCAGCCCAGCCTCCCGCCAACAAGACGGGCATCAATACTATTAGTATGCGCCAGTCAAAATCCATGAGTGCTCCTCCTAAAGTTTTTTAACAAATTCTCATAATCTATTTGTATCTCATTTTGTCGCGATTCTTCTTACTCTTTAAGCAAATATTGTCGCGCGTGAAAGTTTCTCCCCGGCACTCGCCGGCGCCATCGGGGACATCGTTTCGCAGGGATTGAGATCGAAACTATTGCACCCGGGCCGATCGACCCTCGCCACACCCATTATCCTACAATCTGTTTGGCAATCCCTTCCACCACCTTAGTTAGAGGGTCATTAGGGAATTGGAGCGCAAACACCCCCTTACTCGCTAGCAGCATCATCTGGTCGCTGTGGGGCAGCACCCCTGCAACTGGGATCTTATAAATACTCTCTACTTGCTGCTTCAAATCCTCAAAATCCAGAGATTCTGGAGCTTTGTTGATCGTCATCAAAATCTTGGGTACTTCTAATTTCCGGGCCACATCTACCGTAACAGCCGTTCCCTGAAAATCTTGCTGATCCGGACGCAGAATCAGCAGCAAAATGTCGGAAATGGTAATGCTGAGCAGGGTTTCTTCGTTGAGCCCGGGGTGCGTGTCGATAAATAGGTAGTCTAAATTCAGAACGTCTATCAGTTCTTGAAAGCCATCGGTAAGCAGTCCCACATCGTAACCTTCGCGCAAAACTCGCGCTATTTCCCCTGCTTTAATGCTCGAAGGAATCAGGAAGAGGTTGCCGTTCTTGGCTAAATTTGGTATCAACTCACTCACATTGTAGGCCGTTTCGGCGATCGGACATCGGCCCCACAGGTAATCGTTCAGGGAGCGCTCCATGTTGCTCTCGCTGAAACCAAACAGCACGTGAATCCCCGGCGATTGAATGTCTGTGTCTACAATGGCGACCCGATTTCCGCCGCGAGCGATAATAGATGCCAGGTTGGCAGTCGTGTTCGATTTGCCAGTGCCGCCCCGGTAAGAGTGAACAGAGATGATTTTGGACATGATATGCGTATTGCCAAGATTGAACAATTATCTATTTAAGTCTAGTCATTTATTGACTTTGAAACTCTTTATTATCCTATATTTTTATACAGACAGGTTGATGATTTATGTCCTGTATAGAACCCATTTGACTTCTAACAAGAGGGTGCAAGCCTTTTAAGCATCAGTCGAATCAAACAAAGCTTGGGCTGGGCAGTCGCATTATCCCAAGTTTTCTCAAAGTTCTTGACTCAAATTTTACATCTTTCCACCCAAGCATTTGACCGTTCTCTTCCCCCACCTTGCTCTCACCGGTACAAAGCCGGATTTTACCTGTACTTCTTTGTCTTATTTAGATGGTTTTTTCGAGAGTTAAAACTGGATTTTCGTCAGAATTTGTGGAGAAATCTTTTTTAACTCTTCTGTGAGATGTTCGGGCTGATAGCCACGATGGGCGCAGTATCGTAATCTGAGGAATGTTCACAGGTTTAGACTTGAAATAATCGATAATTATGATCGTGTCGATCGCACTTTCACAAAACTGCTTATCGATCGCCCCTCAGAGCAGATTACACAAAAATCAGAGCATAAGAGCGATCGTCCGTAAAGTCGAGATCCCGCAGAGTTGTTCCCATAATAATTATCGTGTCGATCGCACTTTCACAAAACGGACGATCGCCCCTCAGAGCAGATTACACAAAAATTAGAGCGCAAAGAGCGATCGTCCGAGCTAAGCTGTGTATGAAAGGGCGATCGCTCGAAAAGTCGATCGCTCTGACAAGTAAAACTATCGACAATAATTAGATCAAAAATCAGAGAAAGGTCAAATATTGTCCAATATTGATGGTAACCTTGGGCGGGGCTGTTCAACTTGCAAATATTTATCTCCACAAAGCTTTTCTATTTTGATCAAATATTTGCGATTTTGGGCATACATCTCTACCCATGCCATCACTTCTTTTCTTTCGGCCTCATTGATTGCTTTAGCAATTTTTTGTAAAGCTTTCAGTGTTAAGGTTTGCTCAATTGCCTCATATATGAGCAATACCTCAAAACACTCGTCACTCCTTTCATCGGAATTAAGACATTCTGGTGGTGGCGGTGCAACATTCCTCAAATTATTTCGGATTTCAGTCCTTAGCTCATAACTCACTAAATTCTTGATTTCTGGGATAACTGAAGCTAATACTACAGGAAGTATAATTGGTTTACGCCCCGGTCTTGGCTGCCTATAAGTACCTGTCAGAACTGGCTGCCATGAAAACATTGCCGCTCTGAATTCTCGACAAAAAAAGTGCAGCAAAACCCATTGTTCTAACTCCACAGCTACTTTTATTCCTGACTGAGCTGCCAGTTCTAACAGTGCCTTTTTAACAATTTGTTGTTCAAGTTTTGCGCGTCCACCAGGTGTTCCTATCTCCCAATCTCTGGTTTCCAGGCTCGTTTCATAGTCCATCATAGCCCGAGCATATATCGACTGCCAGACTTGCGGTTGCTCCGCTACAGGTTTTGGCAACCCCATGAGAAATAGAAACTGGTTTACCCACGGCAGGGTGGGTAGAGATAATGTTCTCAGCCATTCGAGACAATCAGAGTCTCTCCAAGGATATGCAAGTTCCATACAGTTTTTTGTGTGAGTTCAGATGGGCAATTTTCGTAGTTAGTGATTGGGAAAACAGGCAGGTCAAGACCTAGGCACAATCCGAAAAGGTAGTGACAAAATCGCTGCAATCCCTACCAAGATGGCAATCACAAAGTTTGATGTTCCTTCAACTACTACTAAAATACCATCTTTGAGCTTTGCACCAAGTGCAAAAGCCTGTTGTAGCAACCTATTTGGCTGACTGGGAGGAAGTGGTTGTTCAGGAGGTTCTTTATCAGCATATTCCCTAGCTGTATTCACTAAATCTTCAGCTCCTAGTGCTTCTAGGTCGAAATCGTCACAATCAGAATCATCCAATTCTTTCAGTAATCTACGTAACTTTTCTTGCACTTTTCTGTATCTGTCCTGATGTCCTGTCCATGACCCTTTACCGTCAGCCATGTTGCGATTTTCAGCTTCAGGATATCCTGCTCTAGCAGCAACGTGAGCTTGGTAAAGACGATTAGTATTATTATCGTTCAGCAAATCTTGTTCGCGTTTTCTCAGTGATTTTTCAAAGTTTCCTTGTTCATTAATGAAACCTTGATATAGCACCTCCTCGATTTTTTTTAGGAGGTCGTAGCACTTTTGCAGACCTTCGTCCTCAAAATTGGGAGGGGACAGCCGAGGAGAGTTAGAACC
>NZ_JADEWV010000298.1 GCF_015207455.1 Microcoleus sp. LEGE 07076 | reverse complement strand
TGTAGGCGCAGGGGAATAGCAGGATGCCAGACCAGCCTACGAAGACGAAGCGATCGCGCTTGAGCCAGTCGTCGAGTACATCAAAGATGCCTCTTTCGGTCTGGGCGCGTCCGACTGCGATTGTCATAGCGATAAAATCCTCTTGCTTGTTAAAAGACCAAGGTTTCTAATTAAAGTTAACATAACTATATATTAGAAGTTGATAAATTTTCAACTAGAACCGCAGGATTCGACTCACTACAGGTGTACTGGTGAAGCTGTGACCGATCGGACAAGCGAGAGATTTGAGGTAATTCTGGCGCAGGCTGACTCTTCGTCGCGGGCCGACTTGGCGGTGGTTGAGGAGCCAGTGGTGCCAGCGAAGTGTGACTGAGGTAGCCTAGTTGAATTAAAATTTGGCTTTAAGGCTGTTTAATCTTATGACTGCAAAAACAACGACCTCGATCGATTCTGTCCTGCGCTACGAGGTTTTGGGATCTCGCCGCTTCAGCAATTACTGGTGGGCGACGGTTGTCACCATTGGAGGAACTGGTTTTCTGCTGTCGGGCCTTTCGAGCTACTTGCACGTGAACCTGTTGCCTTTTGCTGACCCGACTGAACTCGTTTTTATCCCCCAAGGCATCGCGATGGGTTTCTACGGTGTCTGCGGCGTGCTGTTGGCGCTTTACCTGTGGCTGACTGTTCTGTGGGATGTCGGCGGCGGTTACAATGAGTTCGATCGACAAACTGGTAAGATTCGGATCTTTCGCTGGGGATTTCCTGGCAAAAACCGCAAAGTTGATTTTACTTGCAAGACATCGGACGTGCAATCTGTGCGGGTGGACATTAAAGAAGGTCTCAATCCCCGCCGCAGCGTTTATCTTAAGCTTAAAGACCGCCGTCAGTTTCCTCTGACTAGAGTTGGACAGCCGATTGCTTTGTCTGAGGTGGAAAATCAAGCTGCCGAATTGGCTCGATTTTTGCAAGTTCCCCTAGAAGGACTTTAGATATTTGGAATTTGGGATTTTTGATTTGAGATTGGTAGTTTCTCGTGGGGTGCTCTTGGGCGCACAAAATCGATAAATTTAGTGCGCGTTGCGGCGCGCACATTATCCTGGTAAATCGATAAGTTTAGGGTACGCATTGCGTACCTTGCCTTGTTGAATGAAGATGAAAGTGAAAATAAAAATGCAAATGCAAATCAAAATTCAGCGGTGGTTGTTCTCACTTTTAATCATTGGTGGGCTGTTGGTCGGGGGATGCGGTAGTTCCCCTGCGACGAACTCAACTCCGACACCGAATCCGGCGTCTGGTGAAAGCATTTCTTTGTCTCCGTCTCCGTCTCCTGCTGCTGTAGCGGTGAGTTCGCAATTTAAGGATTTGCCGCGCTTGGATGGAAAAGCAACAGTGGTGATGACGGTTAAAGGTGCTCCAATTACGATCGAAGTTGACGGTACAAATGCGCCAATTACTGCGGGCAATTTTGTCGATTTGGTTGAGAAGGGAGTCTACGACGGGCTGGTATTTCACCGAGTAGTGCGGGAACCTCAGCCTTTTGTTGTTCAGGGCGGCGACCCGCAAAGCAAAGACCCTAAATTCCCTACGGCGCGGCTGGGAAGTGGGGGTTTTATTGACCCGAAAACTTCTAGCGAACGCAGGATTCCTCTGGAAATTAAAGCTAAAGGTACTGCGAGTCCGACTTATAGCAAAACGCTAGAACAAGCTGAGGTTGCCGAGAAACCTGTGTTGATGCACAGTCGCGGGGCTGTGGCTATGGCTCGATCGGGCAATCCTGATTCGGCTTCTTCTCAGTTTTACTTTACTTTGACCGATTTGCCGTTTTTGGACGGTAGCTATGCGGTTTTTGGCTATGTGAAGGAAGGGATGGATGTTGTCGATAAGATTGAAGCGGGCGATCGAATTGAGAAGGCTACTGTTACTCAGGGGAAGGAAAATTTTAAGGCTGCTAGTTAGTCAGTAGTCAGTAGTCCGTAGTCAGTAGTCATTAGTCATTAGTCAGTAGTCAGTAGTCAGTAGTCATTAGTCATTAGTCAGTAGTCAGTAGTCATTAGTCAGTAGTCATTAGTCAGTAGTCATTGGTTACAATTGCAGTGCGAACTTCTAGCTTGCGAACGGGAGGCTAGCACTGCAAAATACTTGTCGCGATAGATCGGACTGGATGTGACCGATCGCCAGAGGACTGATATCAATTCCTCTCTTCATCGTCCTGTATTCATTTCTCTCTGTGTTCTCTGTGTTCTCTGTGGTTAAATCATTCCGATGCAACCGGAAACGATATGACGCAGGTAGAGGCCAGAAACCGGGTTGACTCGTAGATATCTAGCGAAGCAAAGACTTTTCACAGAAACCTGGCTTCTTTGCGTAATTGCTGAACCAATAACTAATGACTAAAAACTTGGGAGGCTAAGGGCAGATTTGGATGTTGTGGTTACGGGAATTGGTCTTGTTTCGGCTTTAGGTAGTCTGGAAAATAGCTGGAAAAAACTGCTGTCTGCGAATTGTGGCATTCGGAATCATCAACCTTTTTTAGAACTTGACCCGCAACCTTTGGCTTTAATTGGCACAAGACCTGCTGATTTCATGGCTTTAACTCAGCAGGTTTTGGCAGATGCTTTGCACGATGCTAATTTGACTTTGCCTTTGCCTGATTGCGGAATTGCGATCGGCTCTAGTCGCGGCTTTCAGGCAAATTTGGAACTGTTGCTAAGAGGAAAGAAGCAAGAAGGAAGGGAATTCCCGATGCCCAATTCCCAATTCCCAATTCCCAATTCCCAATTCCCAATTCCCAATTCCCAATTTGTGGATTTTTTGCCTCACATGGGGGCGATCGCGGCGGCGAGGACAATTGGTTCGACGGGGCCTGTGCTGGCGCCGATGGCTGCTTGTGCGACGGGCCTACAGTCGATCGCCCGCGCTGTTGATTTAATCCGCAGCGGTGAGTGTCAGCGGGCGATCGCGGGTGCTGTGGAAGCGCCAATTACACCGCTGACTCTGACTGGATTTAACCGGATGGGTGCATTGGCAAAAACTGGGTGCTATCCCTTTGATGAAAATCGGGAAGGCTTGGTGCTCGGTGAAGGCGGGGCTTTATTTGTATTAGAATCGGCTAAGCTGGCCCGGCGTCGCGGTGCTAAAATTTATGGACAAATTTCTGGTTTTGGCTTGACAAATGATGCTTGTTATGCTACTGCGCCCGAGCTGGGGGGAGAAAGTGCGATCGTGGCGGTAAATCAATGTTTGAAACAAAGCAATTTAGCACCGGCTGATATAGATTTTATTCACGCTCACGGTACTGCAACTGATTTAAATGACCGACACGAAGCGCTGTTAATTCAGAAATTATTTGGCTCTGGAGTTGCTGTTAGCTCGACTAAGGGGGCTACGGGTCATACTTTGGGAGCTTCGGGAGCTTTGGGCGTGGCTTTTTGTTTAATGAGTATTCAATCTGGGATTTTGCCGCCTTGCACCGGCCTTAAAAAAGCGGGGTTTGAATTAGATTTTGTGCGCTGCGGGCGCGAGGCTGCTGTGAGAAATGCGGTTTGTTTGAGTTTTGGCTTTGGCGGGCAGAATGCTGCGATCGTTTTATCTGGCGATCGTTAATTTTTGGGAATTTAGCCGCTCGGCATTTAAATTGCCCGCTCTGGGTAAAGTTACAATTTTGTAATATTTGTTAGATCACTCGATCGCACATCCAATTTTTATCTCAAAAATATTACCATATTTATGGATTTTAGTCAATTAACTAAGAATTTTCGTGAAATTGCTGCTGCTGTCCTAGTCTGGCGCCGCATCCGGAGGCTCGCCCTTTCCTGGGCGGGGATGTCAGAACATAGAACCCGATTAAAGCAGTATTGTATTTTATCAATGTATCAATGCCGATCTGCGAAGATAGAAGAAAGAAACTGTTTAAGTTAAGAATTAGGTACTATCTCATGGATCTTGCATCTCATCGATTTATGTCTTATTTTGAACCTCTTCAAGCTGCTCACCTGTGCCAAATAGCTGTATTGGAGAGTTTTGCTGAAGAAACGCTAGTTTTTGAAGAAGGAGATCCAGCCGATTTTTTATATTTAGTTTTAGCAGGTGAAGTCGAGTTTAGCAAGCGGATTGAAAATAATAAATATCAAGCTATTGCTGTCGCCGGACCGGACGATTTTTTTGGAGAACTCGGAGTTTTAGACGGAGAGCCGCGCAGTGCTAGAGCTGTGGCATTTGCGGGTTCGACTCTGGCAAAAATATGTCGCGAAGAACTAATAGCAACTCTCGAATTGGCTAAAGGCCGTTCCGTACTGCAAATGTTTAATTTTATTATTAAAAATTTGCGGGATACTACGGATCAATATGTTAGCCAGTTCGTACACAAACAAAAAATGGTGTTGGTAGGAGAAATGGTGAGTACAATCATTCACGATTTCAAAAGTCCTTTTACCGGAATCAAACTATCCAGCGAAATGCTCAAAGAAATGCACCCGGATCAGGAGACTCAAGAGTGGTGTGAACTTATTCAATTGCAGGTGCAGCGAATGTTGGGGATGGCAGAAGAAGTGTTGGAATTTTCGCGAGGAAACTCTGTATTAAATAAAAAACCAGTTAATCTAATTCAGACGTTACAGCAGTTTGAAAAGTTGAACAAAGTTTATTTTTATGTGGCAAAAGTAGATTTGATGATGGAGGTAACAGAAGTGATAGTTGAAGCAGACGAAAATAAGATTTTGCGCGTATTGCAAAATTTAGTTGGAAATGCTGTTGAAGCTTTTGGCGGGCGCGGGGGGCGAGTAGAGATTATTGTTACACAAAGTGAGGAGTGGGCAGAAATTAGCATTTACGATAACGGTCCGGGGATTCCGCAGGCAATTAAGGAAAAGTTATTTGAACCATTTGTGACTTATGGCAAGCGGACTGGTACTGGCTTAGGAACGGCGATTGCTAAGTCAATTATTGATGCTCACAAAGGGGAAATTACTTATGATTCGGAAAAAAATAAAGGGACAACTTTTTACATCCGACTGCCTAAAAACTTGGCGGTCGGGTAGCAATTTTAAGTATGGAGATATTGAAAAGCATCTGCGTTAGTCTGCGTTAATCTGCCTTGCTCTGCGGTTTAAAACTTCAAAAAAATACGCACCGTTGTCTGAAGATTACCTGACAATTCCCAACCGTAGAGCACTCTTATTGAAAAAAGTTAGAGTTAGAACTTTTTTACGCAGCCTCAGAAACTTAGTTGATGAGTAAATATCTTGTTACCAAACAACATCTTTTTAACAAGCCCGGTTTCTGCAAGGGCTAATAATGTGTAGCCAGCGGCAGAATCATGTAGAATTTAATTAACGAACTGCTAAAAATCTGATGCCAGTTACTATTCAAACCTTACCTGCAGAAGTTGTCAATTTAATTGCAGCCGGCGAAGTGATTGACTCGATCGCGGCTGCGGTACGAGAATTAGTTGAAAATTCTCTGGATGCTGGCGCAACTCGCATTGTTGTGTCTGTCTGGCCCGAACAGTGGCGGGTGCAGGTTGCAGATAACGGTACGGGCATGGATTTGGAAAATTTGCAGCAGGCGGCTTGGCCTCACAGTACGAGCAAAATTACCGCAGAAGCAGACCTTTACAAAATTGCTACTTTGGGATTTCGCGGGGAAGCTTTGCACAGTTTGGCTC